>JADHWH010000013.1 GCA_016783555.1 Candidatus Omnitrophota bacterium
CCTGGCCTACAGGTAGAGTATGAGAATGAGCAAATCTTTAAAATTATGTGAAGATTAAAAAGAACTGGTAAAAAATAACACGATAAACGAAGTATTGCATAAAAGATTGGTTAAAAAACGGTAATTTTTCAACAGTCTCTTTTTAGGACGTCCCCAATTATTTAGAAGGTCGCCTACTGATTGCTAATGGCGATGACTGCACGCCCCGGTTATATGCAGTAATTTATGTTCTATCTTCCCGATTCTGCGACATATATCCGCCTGCATTATACAGGATAAAATCACATATATAGCCAGTGCTATGATTAGCAACTTCTTAAAAACAGGTTTTATTTCTGGCATTCTTTTCCTCCTAAAATTTCTGCGGAGCAGAGTGGCGGAGAGGCAGGGACAGGGACTCATTTAGCTTCAAAACCGCCCTTTCACCACATCTCCCACCACACTCAAGTGTTATTCGTCCCACCCCCGGGGTGGCGGCGCCGACATCGCCCGGGCGCAGGGCGCCGACTCCCCGGGGGTGGGCCTTGTTCTTCATATCACCGTCATTGCGAGCGCCGTCCGAGTGTTTTGTAGCGCACACTTTAGTGTGCGCTGAGTATATTTGGATGGCGCGAAGCAATCTCACTTAAACTGCTCCTTTACTTTGGAACGGGTGATCTTTTCTCATATTTCAGGAAAAATTAGTTCGTAAGATACGCTACGCCCTTTACTCTTGTGCCTGATCAATATCTTCTTTTTCAATAGATCAGTGATATCCCTATAGGCGGTAGCCCTGCTCACTTTTGTAATTGACACGTATTTCCTTGTACTTAATCCTCCGATAAAGCCGCCCTTACCAGCATCTAACAGACGATTAATTACTTTCCGTTGGTTTTTATTTAAGATGGTCTGGGCATGTTTCTGCCAAAACGCCGCCTTTTGTAATACTTTGGATATAGCGCCTTCAGAATAGTCTATTGCCCTACAGTAACATTCGAGGAACCACAATAACCATTCTGTGATATTAAGTGAACCTTTTTGACATTTTTCTAGTATATTATAATATGCTTCTCGTTCCGCCATTATTCTGGCGGAAAGTGAATAATATCTTTTTGATAGATTCTCGTCTTGAGCCAATGCCATGTCAGTTAACACCCTGGCTATACGGCCATTACCGTCTTCGAATGGATGTATCGTTACAAAATAAAAATGCGCTACGGCGGCCCTTAGCAATCCATCTAACTTCTTCGAGTCTTTCTCCCACCATTTTATAAAATTGCTCATTTCAGAGCTGACCATGGCAGCTGGAGGAGCTTCAAAATGGACTTTCTGGCGTCCTACGGGCCCAGATACTACCTGCATCGCTCTGTCTCCACGCCACTTGCCGACTAAGATCTTTGACAATCCCGAGAAACCCGTAGGAAATAATGCTGCCTGCCATGACTTTAAACGTTTTGCTGTCAGCGTCTTTTTGTAATTATCTGTAGCGTTCAGCATGATATCGATTAAGCCATCTGCATTTTTATCCGTAGCCTTCAATCCAGGAATAGGCAGGCCCAGCTTCCTAGCAACTGATGATCGCACTGACTCCCTATCTAAACATTGCCCTTCAATAGCAGACGTCTTGACCGCTTCTTCAATCAATATCTCAGACCTCGATTCTTCGCTGTGATCCAAGCCTAAAGACTGGACCTTACTAAGAAGCTTGCCTTGCAGAAACCTTGCCCTGCTCAGCTTATTAATCAATCGCTCACTCTGCCACCTGAAATGCGGCCACCCGCTTTGTTTCCAAATGTAGTTCATTTAGCACCTCAAATCGCTTCACATTCTGAAGCAATTATATCATATATTCGCTTCGCTGTCAAGGGCTTAATTTAAATAATTAGGTGTGTGCTGGGAATGAGTACTTTTTCATAACTAATTATAAACAAACGAGTTAGGTATGGCGGAGAGGCAGGGATTTGAACCCTGGAGACCTCATCGGTCTACGCGCTTTCCAAGCGCGCGCACTCAACCGGGCTATGCGACCTCTCCGTGTATTAAGACTTATATATCAAGTGACTTCTGATTCAACCTTGGAAATAAGGCTCTCCAGATCTTTTGTAATCTGCGCGGAAAGCAGCTTTGTTGTCTTAAGCTCCGTCTTTATGGACCGCAGGGTGCTCAGGAAACGTTTTAAGACCGTTATACGCTTCTTTCGCCATGCCTCTTCCGGCTCAAGCTCTTCTCTCTGTTTTATAAGCGTGGTTATGTCTCTCTTCGTCTCGCGGGCATCCTTTCCCAGCTCGAGCACATCTTTTCTTATGCGGCTGTAGTCTTCTCTATCGAGTTCTTTCTTTCTGCTGGCAAGCCTTAAGACATCTACGGACTCAAGTGTCGGCACACTGGCCGGCTGGCTTTCACCGGTATACTCTTTGTCGACGTATCTCGGCTCTTCTCTCTCGAGAAAATAGTAGGACTTAATCAGTTTAAGCGCCGTGGCCTTTCGTATGCCTATCTCTTTCGCGGCATATATCTCGAATTTACCGTAGCCCCATTCCTTATATAATTTATCTTTCCATACCGAATACAAAGCCTGCCCTAGATCTATCCATGAAGTCTTAAAATTCCTGGCGTTTTGTAGAATGCGGTATCTAAGCGTATCGGGCTCTATGTTATCCATCCTCTTTTCTATACTTTCGATTGTCTTTGTCTTTGTAACTGCCATCGTTAAACTCCTTTGTTACTTAAATAAAAACAGCCTGTCCGGGGCGAGTTTGCCTTTTATGTCGCTCTTCTCAACAAAGCCGAAATGCCTTGAGTCGTAACTATTTTCTCTATTATCCCCCATGACAAAATACATATCTTTAAGCACCATCAGGGGGCCTATATCCGGAAAGGTCCTTGTTTTCACATAAGGTTCTTGCAGTAATTCGCGGTTTAGATAGACTCTTCCTGCCTTTATCTGGAGAATATCTCCGGGAATCCCGATAACGCGCTTAATCAATTCATCCTTTTTTAATTTTATATCTCTTATTATCACCACGTCTTTGCGCCTGGGTTTCGCGAAATTATATATGAATTTATTCACGAGATAATACTCCCCTTCTTTACAGGTAGGGTACATGCTCGGGCCTTGGATTACCTCCAGGTTTAAAACAAATGTCTTGGTCGCATAAGTGAATATAATACCCCAGAAGATGATAAATAGCATCAATCTGGTCTTTCTCCTCTCGCGGGGTATATACTTCTTATCGAATAACTTTCTTCTCTTAAACTTTTTTTCCTGTGTCATAATGATAAAGACTGGCGGAGGAGGTAGGATTCGAACCCACGGTACCCGAAGGTACAACGGTTTTCAAGACCGCCGCTTTAGTCCACTCAGCCACTCCTCCATATACATTCGTAACGGTTTTTCCCGCCTCGCCTGGAGTTTCCTCCTCTCGGCGGGATCCCGTCTCGCCCTTGTTTACCCAGGCGAAACGGGACAAGACCGCCGCTTTCGTCCACTCAGCCACTCCTCCATTAATATCGAGCGCTTTACAAAAAGAACAGCTGTTTAAAAATACTTGTGTATATACTCTTTGACTTAAGATAGGTGCTGTAGAAAAAGTTCTCGAATGTTACGCCCTCAAAGAGTATGCACACCAAAAAGGCGACTAAAAGCAGATTGATTATATATATCGTCACCAATGAAAAGAGATACCCCGTCTGTAAGATATCGGGCTGCTGCACTTTTAAGACCTCGGCGGTAAATATAAGGTGCAGGCTTAAAGTAAAACCGGCTGAGAAGAGATATACATTCTTCAGGTTGGGGATATCAAAAAAGAAGGGGATTACAAAATAGAGAAGCGAGATAATCAACGTATACGTCGGTACAAAATAAGGGCTCAAGTTTATAAAAAAATTGGACTTTGTGGTCCCTACCGATCCCCCTTCCTTGCTTACATTGAATGATTTCACGCCCCCGCCGGTCATCCATGTGGCGAATACGTGCATTAATTCATGTCCTACCGTATATAGATATCTGGGCTTATGTAAAAAAAGGTGTAATACCACGTAAGAGACCACCCCCCACAGGAATATGCGCGAGCCGGCGCTGCGCGCTCCGCCTATGCCGGTTAGATTTTCAAAGAACGCTATGGTGATGCCGATAACTATGGGTATAAGTATAAGACCTATTATAAACTTCGATATTCTGCCTAACATTTTATGGGTGGAATACTTATGCCCCCTCACCCTAACCCTCTCCCCGCTTCGCGGGGAGAGGGAATCTAGGAGGGTTTTATTACATCTAGTGAATCCATGTATGGTCTAAGAGGCTCCGGGATAACTACGCTTCCGTCTTTCTCTTGATGGTTCTCTAAGATAGCCACTACAAGTCTCGCCAGCGCAACACCCGAACCGTTAAGCGTATGGACAAAAATTGTCTTTTTAGAACCTTTCGATCTATATTTTATGTTCGCGCGGCGCGCCTGAAAATCGGTAAAGTTAGAACAACTCGATACCTCAAGCCACGTATCGGTCCCCGGCGCCCAGAGCTCTATATCATAACATTTACTCGCGGCAAAACTCATATCCCCCGTCGAAAGCGCCGAGACTCTATAGGGAATCTCAAGAAGCTCTATTACCTTCTCCGCGTCTTTCAAAAGCTTCTCAAGCTCATCATATGAAGTCTCTGGCTTGACGAATTTCACAAGTTCGACCTTGTCGAATTGATGAACCCTCACTAATCCCCTCGTCTCTTTTCCGTATGAGCCCGCCTCTCTTCTAAAGCAGGCCGTATAAGCGGTATAATAAAGCGGCATCTCTTCTTCATCGAGGGTCTCATCCCTGTGCATATTCGTTACAGGCACCTCCGCAGTCGGTATTAAGAATAAGTCATCGTCTTTAAGCCGGTACATATCCTCCTCTAATTTCGGAAGCTGCCCTGTCCCGGTCATGGATGCCCTGTTTACCAGAAAGGGAGGAAAGACCTCGATATAATTATGCTTCTTTGTATGTAGATCCAGCATAAAATTTATAAGCGCCCTCTCAAGCCGCGCGCCCAGACCTTTATATAGGGCAAAGCCCGTTCCGGTAATCTTTGAGGCACGGCTAAAGTCCATGATACCCAAAAACTCAGATAACTCTATATGAGTCCTGGGCTTAAAGCTGAATTTTTTAATCTTACCCCATTTTTTTATTAGCTTATTGGATTTCTGATCAGGGCCTATGGGGACTGAAGAATGTGGTATATTTGGGATATTAAGTAACATTTGGTCTAAATTAGCGCTTATTTCCACCACTTTTGGGTCTAATTCTTTGATTTTTTGGGATGTTACCTTCATATCCGCTTTAAGCTTATTGGCATCTTTCTTTTCTCTTAACATTTTTCCTATCTCTTGCGATGCCTTGTTCCTCTCATGTTTGAGCGTCTCTGCTTCTATTAAGAGCTTCCTTCTTTCTGAGTCTAAAGAAAGGAGCTTCTCCAAATCAACTTTCATAGCCCTGTCGTTCAAAGACTTCGCTACGGCATCCGTATTTTCCCTTATAAATTTTAGATCGAGCATCTCTCTATCCTTTCACAACCCCCAGGGGTCGCATGCGACAGACTCTCTTTGATATACCGGCTTCATGGACAACATGGACCACATCGTTTACATCCTTATAGGCCTCCGGCGCTTCTTCCGCCAATGTCCCCCGCCCTGCCGCCATAACCATAATGCCCTTCTGCTCCAACTCTCTCGATATGGACCGCCCCTGACATGCCTTTACGGCGGCGGTTCTGGACATAAGCCTGCCGCTTCCGTGGCAGGTCGAGAAGAAACTCTCCTCGGCCTTCTCTGTCCCGACAAGAAGGAAAGAATTCCTTCCCATGTCGCCCGGTATAATCACAGGCTGGCCGACAGATCTATATATCTCCGGTAATTCCGGGTGGCCCGGGGGAAAGGCCCGGGTCGCGCCTTTTCGGTGAATACATAAGAGCTTCTCTTCTCCATCGGTTACGCACTTCTCAATCTTGGCAATATTATGGGCGACGTCGTAAATAAGGTCCATCCCCAAATCTTTTTCGCCCCGCCTGAATATTTTTTCAAAGGTCTTTCTTACCAAATACATAAGACACTGCCTGTTTGCCCAGGCGTAATTTGCGGCGCATCTCATGGCCCCTAAATATGCCTCTCCTTCTTCGGACTTTACAGGCGCGCATGCAAGCTGCCTATCCGGGACGCTGATATTATATTTACCAAGGCAGCGTATCATGCTCTTCGAGTACTCATCGCAGATTTGATATCCAAATCCTCTTGAGCCGGAATGGATCATAATGGTAATCTTTCCCTCATACAAACCGAATACGGCCGCCGCCTCTTTATCGTAAATTTGATCTATTGCCTGAATCTCTACAAAGTGATTTCCTGAGCCGAGTGTGCCGGCCTGGCGTTTTCCTCTTTCGTACGCCCTGTCGGAAACCTTATCGGGGTCCGCGCCGTCGATAGCGCCGTTTTCTTCGGTTACTTCTAAATCTTCCTTTCTCCCGTAGCCCTTCTTTACCGCCCATCGCGCGCCCTGCACCAAAAGTTTTCTCTCTTCATCGACGCTTACCCTTATCTCTCCTTTTGAGCCGACACCGGCGGGAACATCGTTATAAAGCCCGTATACCAAATCTTTTATTCTGGGTTGCGTCTCTTTGAAGGAGAGGTTTGTCCTTATCAGCCGCACCCCGCAGTTTATGTCAAAACCTACGCCGCCGGGTGAAATAACACCGCCTGTTTCGATGTCAGTAGCGGCGACTCCGCCGATACAATTTGAGACAACAAAATTATTAGCAATAAAATTATGGTCTGAGTGCGAAACCGTAAAATCATAGACAAAATCCTGGTAGGAAATTTCTTCTATTTTTTTAATCTTATCCCAAACCATTCCGCTCTGCCCAAGTCCTTTTGTAGCTTCTTTTAGATAATCTTTAAACAGAGGGAAATTTGCAGGAACTCGAGGAGAAATAAATTCTCTTCCTTTATTAAGTTTCCAGCAAACATCTATAATGAATCTTTTGCTTAGAGGGTTCCCTGCTAATTGAACGGCAATCTTTTGATAGCTTAATCTGCTTCTTAATAATTGAGGTATAGTTACTTTTATTGCCTGCTCCTTTTCTTTTAATATCTGCAGTTTTAATTTTAGATACTGTGTGGCTACATTGGCAATGAAAGACCTCTTAAAATTATATTCAAAACCAATTTTACTCCAGAGATTTAAGAGATTCTCCGGTCTTGGCGAAATTATTAGTTCCAATGCCCAAGAAATTTCTCCTTTCGTACTTATGTGCCTTCTTCTTTTATCAATATAAACGGTCCTTACCCCAAATTCCTTTAGAAGTCTTGAAATGTCTCCCAAGAAATCCTTTCCATTTTTTATTAAAGCTTCTCTTTTAGCCATAGGGAATACCGGAGCATTAAAATAACCTTTTCTATCTATTCTCCTATGAGGCATCCTCAGTTCACATCCAAAAAGGGAAGCCAAAAATAGGCGTTTCTGCCAAAGGGGTGTTTTAAAAATCCATCTGGGAGCTCTATAGGCCTGTTTTACCTTGCTCCCTCTGGGGACGCCTAGTGTCTCCAGTAATACAACTAAACTGGAGGCATTAACATAGAACCAATAACAATCGTGATATTTATTTTTAAAATAGGGGCTTTTCTTTTTTTGATGATGAACCGGGCCTGCTGTATAACCGATCTTTTTCAAATCTTTTCTAACCTCTTCTAAATCTTGCGGTTTTCCTGCAAAATGTAAAATTCCATCGCCTCTTTTGCCAATGAAATTCATAGAGGCGTCGCCAAAAACAAATGCCATTATCTTCAGTATGTAGGGTAACTTTGGATGATTATAGCTCAAAGTTAAAAGTCCGCGCTTTTTTAATTTTTGAAGTACTATTTCAAACTTAGGTGTATTGGGTCTCCGGCCCATTTTTAACATACGGTTCTTAACATGCTTTTCAGAGATAATTATTCCATCAGCAGGTCTTTTATAAGGGACGCCTTGAAATGGAAAGATTGCTATTTTGTCATCAAAAGACAATTCTTTGATAGGCTTCATTCCTGTGGGGGTAAAAAAAGGATGGTCATCTGTTGTCTTAATTTCATAATTTTCTTTAGTGACTACTTTAAAGACCCTTTTTGGCTTTAGCTTCATGAATTTTAAGATTGATGCTTCAACTGGTTTTTTTGATTTAAAATCTAAGGTCTTAAGATTTTGATTTTGCCAATCTCTTTTAAAATTCTTGATCGGCTTATAAAATCCCAAATTAGATAATACTTTTGCATCTCTTGTTAGACAAAACCCATACCCCCAATGTATATCGGGCATAGCAAGTGAATATTTGACTATCCCCGGAAGGTGCGCGACATTCGTTACCTGTTCAAGCGCTTTATCGTGGAATAGATCTTTAAGCAGTTTTTCGTCGGCGTAAATCATCCCCGGGACACGCATGCCTTCTCTCTTGGGGAGGCGCCATCTGTAATCGTCGATCTTCTCCAGCTTCCCCTGCCACATGAGTATTACCCCTTTATATGTCGAAGATGATCTGGACCTGGTAGTTGCCGCTCTCTTTCTCTATCTTGAGGTCATGATAGGTTGCGGCTTTTATCTCGGTCTTGAGTCTTGATTTTTTATCGCCGATGTGTTTTCCGATGGCCTCGGCCTCAATCTTTGCAGCGCTTAAGCTTGATATCTTAAACTCCGAAAATATTATCTTCTTTGTATAAAAGTTATATATCAACTCATCAAGCCATGCCACCAAGAGCTCTTCGTCATTCTGGGCCTCGAGTTTCACCTTGATGGAGGTGGAGGGCTTAAGGCCGTCTAAATCGGCTATTATCTCAAACATACCACTGGCGGCATTGATAAAGAGCTCTTCCAGGCTCTTTCCATACACCTTTATTCCAATATCCGCCGTATGGTTTATGATTTCGTATCGTTTCATATTAGAGATATAATACCTTCAAAATAATAATAAGTCAAATATAAAAAGCTCGATGGGAATGGGAATAAGAAAAGGTGACAGCGAACGAGCGCTGATGTGCCCCTCGACGCGTTCGTTCGTCGCTTCGCTCCTCACTCACTTGCTCGGGGCATGGTTCGACTGCAAATGGTGAGCAAGAAAAAATGCTCTCCGAAGGAGAGCATTTTTTCGCGTCGAACCATGGTACCCCGCAGAGGACTCGAACCTCTCGCAGTCGCCTTAAAAGGGCGATGCTCTACCGGATGAGCTAGCGGGGCACCTTAAAAGCTAAAAGCGCAGAACGAAAAGCGTAAGATTATATCTCTTTAATCTCTTTCTCTTTATGCGCCAAGATCTCGTCGATATTTTTGGTGTATTTATCTATAAGTTTCTGGATGTCGTCTTTGCCCCAGAAACTCTCGTCTTTGGAGATCTCGCTTGCGTCCAACATCTTCTTTATCTTATCGTTTGCGGCGTGCCTTATTGATCTTAGAGAGACCCTTCCGTCTTCGGCGATCCTGCCAATCACCTTGCAGAGCTCTTCGCGCCTCTCTCCCGTAAGCTGAGGGATGCCCAGGCGTATAAGCTTGCCGTCGTTAGTAGGGGTAATGCCTACATCCGACTTCAGTATGGCCTTCTCAATCGCCCCCATAACGGATTTATCCCAGGCGTTTATGACTATCAATTTGGGTTCTGGTGTGGAGATAGTGGCGAGCTGTTTTATAGGTGTCGGGGTACCGTAATATTCAACCTTTATGCCATCGACTAAGGTCGTCGACGCGCGGCTTGTGCGTATAGACGAGAATTCCCTGTTTACAACATCAATGGTCTTCTTCATCTTGCCCGCCGCCTCATTCAAGACTTCCTTTACCGCCATTGATCTCACCCCCTTACGACTGTTCCGATTTTTTCTCCCAATATTACTTTCTTAATATTGCCCACTTTCAGAAGATTAAAGACAATGAGCGGAAGATTGTTCTCCATGCATAGGCTTATCGCAGTAGCATCCATTACCTTCAGCCTCTTTTTTAGCACATCTAAATATTTTAAGTTTTTGAATCTCTTAGCGGATCTGTATCTTACGGGGTCTTTCGAGTATATGCCGTCTACCTTTGTGGCCTTAAGGACCACATCTGCGTCTATCTCCGCCGCCCTGAGGGCCGCCGCCGTATCGGTGGAAAAATAAGGATTACCTGTGCCGCACACAAATATTATCACGCGGCCCTTCTCCAGATGTCTTGTCGCCCTCCGCCTTATGTACGGTTCGGCTAACTGCCGCATCTCTATAGCACTAAGGACCCTTGTGACTACGCCGGCCTTCTCGAAGGCATCCTGCAGCGCAAGGCCGTTCATCACCGTCGCCAGCATACCCATATAGTCGCCGGTAGACCTGTCTATGCCATCAATCGTTCCGGAGGCGCCGCGATATATATTGCCCCCGCCTACGACAATAGCGATCTCCAGCCCCATATCCTTTATCTCTTTTACCCGTTTCGCCATAGAGTGCACGACCTTAGAGTCTATTCCGCTTGGAAGGTTGCCCTGGAAGGCCTCGCCGCTGAGCTTCAGCACTATCCTTTTATAGACCGGTCTCTTCTTCACCTAGCTGATACCTCACGAATCTGCGTATGGATATATTCTCTCCTATCTTGGCTATAAGAGAGGTTAAAAGGTCATTTATCTTAATCTCGGGATCTTTTATGAACGGCTGTTCTAAAAGGCAGACTTCCTCGTAATACTTGTCCAGCTTTCCCGTTACTATCTTTTCCATTATCTGCGGCGGCTTCTTCTTGCCGCCCGATTCTTGAATCTGCGCTTCTATTATCTCTTTCTCCTTATCGATCACGCCCTGCGGCACATCTTCTCTCTTTACAAAAGAAGGGTGCGAGGCGGCTATCTGCATGGCTATATCCTTGACGAACGCCTTAAACTCATCGTTTCTCGCTACAAAATCGGTCTCGCAGTTCACCTCTACCAGGACGCCAATCTTGCCGCCCATGTGTATATAGCTGTGTATAAGACCTGCCTTGGTAGTGCGTGAAGATTTCTTCTTGGCCCTGGCAAGCCCTTTCTTTCTTAGAATATCCAACGCCCTATCGACATCTCCTTCGGCATCCTTAAGGGCATTTTTGCAATCCATCATGCCCGCTCCCGTCTTCTCGCGTAATTTCTTTATTACATCTATCATTTTGCTCTTCCTCCGGGTTTGTGCTGCGAAGGGGCTGCGGGTTTCTTTTTCTTCGCGACAGGCTTCTTCTCCTTGGTCTCCTCTTCCATCTTCCGGTCTCCGTCGTCTATGAACTTCTCTATCTTATCCTCTTCCGCCACCATATCTGTCTTCGGCTCTCCCGCAAGCCTTTCTCTTACTTTCGACTCTTCTTTTTCCAGCGCGCCTAAAAACTTATTTCTCCCATTGCTGACTGCGTCGGCCGCGAAGGCTGTAATCAGCCTTATTGATTTTATCGCGTCATCATTTCCCGGTATAACATAATCTACGACATCGGGGTCGCAGTTAGTGTCAACCAGCGCCACTATCGGTATGGAGAGCTTGTTGGCTTCGTGGACAGCTATCCCTTCCTTCCTGGAGTCAATTATAAAGACAGCCTTCGGCAGCCTCTCCATCTTTCTTATACCGTCGAGGTTTCTCTTAAGCTTATTTATATCTTTTGTGAGATGAGAGACCTCTTTCTTGGAGAGCTTGTCGAAAGTCCCGTCCTCTTTCATTCCCTCCATCTCCTCTAACTTATTTATGCTCTTTCGTATCGTCTGAAAGTTGGTCAGCGTCCCCCCCAGCCACCTCTCCTCCACGTAGAACATGCCGCAACGGAGCGCTTCGCCCTTTATAATGGTCTGGGCCTGCTTCTTCGTTCCCACAAAGAGCACATATCCGCCCTCATGGGCCACATTATGCAGAAAATCACATGCCTCTATTAGGGCGTTGACGGTATGCTGCAGGTCTATTATGTATATGTTGTTCTTGTCTCCGAATATATATGGGGCCATCTTTGGATTCCACCGCCTCTTTTGATGGCCGAAATGGACACCCGCCTCAAGTAAACTCTTCATTAACGTTGCTTTGTCTTTTATCATACTATTTTCCTATCTCCTTTCCTTCCCAGGACTATCATTTATTTGGCTTAATAATATACCACATCTTATTATAATATCAAGCCTGACTTTATCTCTCCTTAAACTGCAGGTCATAAAGTTTTTTATAGAGCGTATCGTCATCCATTAATTCTTTATGTGTGCCGGACTCTTTTATAAGACCGTCTTCGAGCGTGACTATCTTTGTCGCGTTCTTAATCGTGCTCAATCTATGGGCTATGACAAAGACGGTGCGGCCCTTCATGAGACGGTTTAGCGCGTCCTGTACCAATATTTCCGATTCCGTGTCGAGCTGAGACGTCGCTTCGTCCAATATAAGTATCGGGGGGTTCTTGTACATCGCCCTCGCGATGGCTATCCTCTGCTTCTGGCCGCCTGAGAGGCGCACGCCTTTTTCGCCTATTACCGTATCGTAGCCCTGCGGCAGGTCCATTATAAAATCATGCGCGTTGGCGACCTTTGCCGCTTCTATTACGGCAGATTCATTCAGGCCGGACTTGCCCCCGCCGTAGGCTATATTGAACTTAGCGGTATCGTTAAAAAGTATAAGGTCCTGCGTCACTATGCCGATCTGCCTGCGCAGGGATTCGAATGTTACGTCCTTAATATCGACCCCGTCTATCCTTATGCTTCCGCCTATCGCATCATAAAAGCGCGGAATAAGATTTACAAGGGTCGTCTTTCCCACTCCGCTTGAGCCGACTATGGCTACAATCTCGCCTTTTTCTGCCTTGAGATTCACATCCTTTAATACTAATTTCTTTTGGTACTTAAATGAGACATTTTTAAAGAGAATGTCTCTTTTAATCGGCGCGAGTATCCCGGCGTCTTTCTTCTCTACGACCGTCGGATGGGTATCGAGCAGTTCAAATATTCTGCTTGAGGCCGCCAGGGCCTGCTGCATTATACCGTATACGCGGCTCAATGACTTTATCGGCTTCATCAATGACAGAAGCGCAAAAAGAAGCGCCATGAATGCGCCAAATGAGAATGTCCCGCTTAAGAGATCATTCTTGCCAAACCATATAAGGAGCACAACGCAAAAGACCGCTATGCATTCGGTTATAGGCCTGACGACGAGCATCCTCTTTATCGACTTCATGTTTATCTTGTAGAAATTCGCGTTTTGATCGGCAAATCTCTTCTTTTCATACCCCTCCATCTGAAAGGCCTTTACTATCCTTATGCCTGATATGGCTTCGTATAGCATAGCGTTGATGTCGCCCATCTTCTCCTGTATCTTCAGCGCTATCTTGCGAAGCCTCTTTCCGATAACCCTCACGGGAAAAATCACCGTCGGCAGGAGTATGAGGCTTATTATTATCCACCTCCATGAAATACTAAAGTAGACTTTAACGAAAAATATGACGCCGGAGTATATAATAAGCTTTGCCGGCTCGGTTATGACTGTGGTTATCCCCTGCACAAGGGAGTTTTTCAATACCGTGACATCATATGTAATCTTTGAGACAAGCTTGCCGGTTGAGCTCTGGCTGTAAAAATCCAGGGAGAGCGTAAGCAGCCTGTCAAACAAGCTGTCTCTTATGCTCTTCATCACCCTCTCGCCCAGCTTATTTACGAAATACGAATTGAAGAATTCAAACAGGGGTTTAAGCAGGAACGCGATAGTAAAGATCAGAAGGAGTATATTTACCAGTTTGGCCGGTGTCATCCTGTTCGCCTTGTCTACAAGATCTGTAAGAATAGGCGGGGCAGAGACGTTACCGGCCAGTACTATATCTTTCTTGGCTATTATCTTGTCCACAGTGGGTATAAGCGTACCTACGATACTCACCCCCTGCAGCAGCTGGGCCAGAATGGTAAAGACTACCGCAATAACCAATATCCATATATGCGGCCTGATAAAACTTACAAGCCTCTTATATTCATTCACCCCGTTAGACCTCCTATCTATTAGAGCTCGTGAGTTTTACTTCCTGTTAGAGGTCTAACGGGGATCACCCCGTTAGACCTCCTAAAAGCCCCGCAAGACCATTAAGGTCTAACGGGGTTCATTTCTTACCCCAAAATTAGATAGGTATTATATCATGTAAAGCCCCTCCTGTCGAGCCTATTCTCCCGGCCCATTCTCCCGGGTATTGCTTGAACAAAACTTTTGCGGGTGGCATTTTTGGCTTGAAGAAAAGCCTGATTAATGCTATAATCCCCATTACTATACTATAGAGAGGCAAAGCATGGACAAGCTCAATGTCGGGGTAATAGGTGTAGGCTTCCTTGGCTCCCTCCACGCGAGGATCTACCGCCATCTGGAAGAGGTAACTCTCGTAGGGGTATGCGATTGCTATAAAAAGAGGGCTAAGAAGGTCGCCAAAAAATTCCACACGGATTACTATCTCAATTATAAAGACCTTATAGGCAAGACACAGGCGGTCTCTATAGCGGTCCCGACCCACCTGCATTACCAGATTGCGAAAGACTTTCTCAATGCCGGCGTAAACGTGCTCATAGAAAAGCCCATAACAAAGACATTGCAGGAGGCGGATGAATTGATAGTTATTGCCAGGAAGAAAGGATTGATACTGCAGGTCGGCCACATAGAAAGGTTTAACTCCGCGATACAGGCGGTAGAGGGCTTTCTCAAGGAGCCGCGGTTCATAGAGTGTCACAGGATGGGCCCTTTCAAAAAGAGGGTCAGCGATGTAGGCGTAGTGCTGGACCTGATGATACATGATATAGACATCGTGCTGGGCCTGGTAAAATCTGAAGTCAAGTCTATAGAAGCCGTAGGGGTTAAGATCCTTTCCGACCACGAAGACATAGCAAACGTAAGGTTCACATTCGAAAACGGCACCATATCGGACCTTATCGCAAGCCGGGTGACCAAAAAGGTGCGCAGGACCATATCCATATTCCAAAAAGACAGTTTCATATCCTTAAACTACGCGGATCAGTCCGCCACAATCCACAAAAAGAAAGACTCAAAAGTCATAAAGAAGAAACTCAAAATAAAAAAAGGTGAACCCCTCAAGAAGGAATTGGTATCTTTCGTAGACTGCGTCCTGCATAAAGCCAGACCCCTTGTCTCCGGAGAAGAAGGCAGGCGGGCCCTGGCGGTAGCGGTAGAGATAGGGAAGAAGATACGGGAGACTACCGAAAAATAAATCCAAACCGATGCCTAAAAAAATCCTGATAATCGCCGGTGAAGCCTCCGGAGATCTTTACGGCGCGCATCTCGTAAGCGCCATTAAAAAGAGAGATCCCAAGGCTGAATTTTTGGGTGTAGGCGGCGCCGAGATGAAAAAAGCCGGCGTCGATATTATATACCCCATAGATGAATTGGCGATAATAGGCTTCTTCGAGATATTCTCAAAAATAAAGATTATTAAGAATCTTTTTTTTCTCTTATCAGAAAAAATAAAGGAGCAGAATTTCGATCTGGCAATCCTGGTAAACTACCCGGGTTTCAATCTCAGCTTTGCCGGAGTGCTGAAAAAGAAGCGCATCCCCGTCGTATTCTATTCGAGCCCCCAGGTTTGGGCATGGGGAAAGTGGCGCTTGAGGCGGATAAAGAGATTTGTAGATAAGATGATAGTCCTCTTAAAATTTGAAGAGGAGTTCTACAAAAAACACGGCATAGACGCCGAATTCGTAGGTCATCCGTTAGTCGATATAGTAAAACCTGCCGGCAGCGCCCTGGGAATAGAAAAAGATGAGCATACAAAAATCATCTCTCTTGTACCGGGGTCGCGAAAGAGCGAGATAAAAACTCTTTTTCCGACGATGTTAAAGGCGGCCGAAAGGATTCACCTTAAGCAGGGCGATGTCCGATTCTTGATTACAAAACATCCCCAGCTGCCTCTTGAAATCTACAAAGATGCCCTGGAAGGATACAGCCTCCCGCTTAAAATTGTCGACGGAAAAATCTATGACTGCCTTCACATCTCTGACCTTGCGGTGGTCGTCTCCGGGAGCGTCACGCTTGAGGCGACGATATTGAAAACCCCCATGATAATAATAAACCGCCTGTCTCTTCTTACGGGGATTCTTTATCTTATCTTTGTGCGGCTGGCTAATGTAGGCCTTGTGAATATTATAGCGGGCAAGAGAATCATGCCGGAATTTCTTCAGTACAGCGCGACTGCCTGTAATATTGCGAATGAGGCCTTAAGCATCCTATCCGACGATAACAAATATAAAAAGATGAAAGAAGACCTTGAAACGCTAAACCACATCGTCGGGCCGCCCGGCGCGTCTGACCGCGCCGCCGCAATCATATCAAAGATTATATAACAACTACTGCGATCCCCGCGGTGTTCGCTTTCCTCGTTATTTCGTCTTTATCAACTACGAGGGTCTTTCTCGCTTCTATCGCAAGGACGGCCGCTTTTGCCTCTATTAAAGAGTCGATTGTTTCGGGGCCAACGGTGGGTATGTCAAACCTCATATCCTGGTGGGGACGCGATACCTTGACTATGACAGCGCCTTTTGTGTCGAGGCGGCCTGTTCTTTTAATCATATCATCCGTGCCCTCTATGGCCTCTACGGCAAGTATCATCTTCTTCTTAACCGCTACCGCCTGGCCGATATCCATGCCGGCAATCTTCTTGGCGGCCCTGTAGCCGAATCTTATATCCTGCCATTGCTCCTTTGTGGGAGACCTCTCTGTCAAAAGGCCTTTTTTCGGAAGAAGCTCGGAAAAATAGACGGTGGGATCCATTACGCTTATACCTTCTTTTTTAAACCTCAGGGCTATAGCCTTTATAATGGAGTAATCTTTGCTGTCGACGGTGTTTTTGAATATTTCAGAGGCGTCTTTATCAAGATTGAGATCCCTGTTAAATATAATGGCCTTAGGGATCTTCCCGGTCATGGCTACAAAATTAATATTCTCCTGCCTGAAGATCTCTAAGACCTTGCTTGGATTAGTTATATCGCCCCAGTATATTTTATCTACGTATGATTCAAGTTCCGGGGAGGTAATTCCGTTAATAGCTATTCCTATAACACGCTCGCCGTTTTTTCTTGCGCATCCGGCAAATATAAAAGGGAGCTTTCCCTTTCCCGCTATCAGCGCGATGCGCTTCATGCTTCGCTTTTCATGTCGGTTACACTAAAGAGCAGATCCGCCTCGGCCACCACTTCCCCGTTGACCTTACTCTCCGCCTTAACCTTGCATATCTTCGGCTTCTTTTTAAGGATCGTTATCTCGGTAACAAGTTGATCGCCGGGCACCACAGGCTTTCTAAACCGGGCGTTGTCTATACCTAAGAAGAACGGTATGAAGCCCTCTTTCCCCAGCTTCGAGAGTATAAATACCCCTGCTACCTGAGCCATCGCCTCAACTATCAAAACCCCCGGCATAACCGGATGGCCCGGGAAATGGCCTTGAAAGAATGGCTCGTTGCAGGTAACGTTTTTTATGCCTACGACCCTGTCTTCTCCTTCTTGAATAATCCTATCCACCAATAGCATCGGATACCGGTGTGGCATTATCTTCTGTATCTTTTCTATGTCTACCATTAGGGGCTCCTTTATGCCGTCTTCACAAGCTTTCTTCCCAATTCTTCCTGCAGTCTCTTTATAAAAATATTATTCAGCTTATGTCCGCTCTTCTTTGCCGTAAGCCGGCCTTTTATGTGCCGCCCGAATACATAAAGATCGCCCAGAAGGTCGAGCAGCTTATGGCGGGCAGGTTCGTTGTCAAAACGAAATTTATTATTTATAGGCCCGTCGTTTCCTATCACAAGGGTGTTCGTAAAATCCGCGCCTTTCCCGAGGCCCGCCCTAAGAAGCGTTGCGGCCTCCTTTTCCATGCAGAAGGTCCTGGAAGGCGCCACCTCCCTGTCAAACCAATCCATAAAATCATCTGAACGGTTAAGCGTTATATCAAACCATTGCTGCCTTAGGCATGGATGATCGTAATCTAGGAAATATTCGATTTTAAACTCTTCGTCATGGACAAGCTGTATCGAAGACTTCTCGTCGCCGCATATAATCGGTTTTTCTACCTCGATAAATCTGCGGGGCGCATCCTGTTCGGTAAATCCTATTTCTCTTAAGACGCTTACAAATTCTCTGGAGCTTCCGTCGAGACCGGGCAATTCCAAATTGTCCAATTTGGCATATACATTATCTATAAAGAGGCCGCTTAGCGCAGCCAGGAAGTGTTCCGCCGTCTGGACCTCGGCATTTTTTGATCTCAATATTGTTCTCTGAGCGAGCGGTTTCCATTCTTTTAAATTTGACGGATCCGCCTTTATCTGGGGCGCTCCGTGAAGGTCTGTCCTTACAAAGATTATGCCGGTATCGGGGGGCGCCGGTTCCAGTTTAAGATTAACCACCCGGCCGGTCTGGATGCCTATACCCCTTATCGTCGCTATCGACTTTATCGTCCTTTGATTCTCTGTCATCTCTTCTTATTTAGCTCCCGCACAATATCATCGCTTATATCTAATTCCACGTTGGCGTGTAAAAGAACTCTCGAGTCCATTATAATATCAAAGCCGTTTTTGCTTCCGTATGCCTTAATAACGTCGTCGATCTCTTTTAAGATAACCTTTACCATGTCGTTTCTCTTTCTCTGCAAACTGAGCTTGGCTTCGTTATCGAAATCCTGGAGGCCTCTTAACTTTTCGTTCAGTATGGTTTCTTTCTTCCCCCTCGCCTTTTGGGACAAGAGTTCGACTTCATCTTTGAGCTTATTTATCTCCTTAACAAGCCTTTCGCGCTCGGTGTTCTTCTTCTTGCCTTCCTTTTCAAGATTTTGGTCCGCTTCTTTCGTCTTGTGGTAACCGTCAAAGACCTTGGCTGCGTTTATGTACGCAATCCTCGGCGGGCGCTGCGCAAATAAAGGCTGTGCTGAAATCATAATGGCAAAAGATATTAATGTAATTATTTTAATCCATCTCATTTTAGCCGCTCCTTTTTATATTATTATCAATTCTAAAATCCGTGGCTTACGGAGAAGTAGAACCTGCCTTTTTGTTCTTCCTGCGATATCTCTTCCAGTGGATAGCCCCAGTCCACCCTTACGGGCCCTATAGGTGTCTTTACTCTTACGCCGACGCCGGCACCGTGCTTATAACCGCTCTGGCCTAAATCGTCTGCGGCCTCCCACACATTGCCTATGTCATAAAAGACGGCTCCTTTAATTAGATTTTTATATATGGGAAACGTCAGTTCCGCGTTACCTATCAGAAGACTTTCGCCGCCTATGGCGTCTCCGGTAATAGCATCTCTCGGCCCCACGCCTCTTTCCGAGTACCCTCTTATAGAACCAGCGCCTCCCGCATAGAACCTCTCGTATATAGGCACGTGATCCGAATCGCCGTATTCATGCACCATACCTGCCCGCGCCTTAAGTTCCAATACAAGATTTTTGTCTATAAAGCCGAAATATCGGCTGACCCTGCCTGTGTACTTCAGGAAATCGAAGTCTCCGAAGAATATCCCGCCCGCGTCCTCTACGCCTCCTCTTGCGAAAAAGCCTTCTGTGGGATTAAAGACATTGTCTCTTGTATCAAAGGTCAAATATCCTCCCATGCTGCTTAGATAATTCGACCCTTCCTCTCTCTGCACATCAAATGCTATATCCTGCGGCATGTCGGATATCTTTACGCGGTCAAGCCTGTATACAACGCTGGCCCTAAGCCAGTCTGTAAATTCCTTGCCTACGCTTAGATTGCCGCCCCACCTCTCTTCTTCCCATCCGTAACCGACATCCCTCTCTCTCTTATGTGTGGTTCGATAGAAATCAAAGCCGAAGGAATACGGGAATCCAAATATCCACGGATCAGACCAGCTTACAAAATAGTTTGACCTTACAAAACCCAATTCGCTCCGTATTGTCAGGTTCTGGCCGCCGCCGGTAAAGGTGGGGAAGTTTGTTATATCGAAATTTCTCTGCGAGACGCTCGCGAATCCTATGAGTTTATCTATGGAGCTGTATCCGCCGCCGAAGCTGAACTCGCCGGTCTTTGTCTCTTTTACATTGACCACAAGATCCCGCCTGGCCGGGTCATCGGTCTTCTCGGTATCAAATGAAATCGCCTCAAAGTAGCCCAGATTATAGAGCCTATCCTTTGAACGTTTGATATCTTCCCCGTTGAAGGGCTCCCCCGGATAGACCCTCAGTTCCCGCCTTATCACTACGTCTTTCGTCTTCGTGTTTCCCGCTATCTCTATCCTGTCGATGTAGATAAGTTTATCCTCGTTTATAGAATATTTTATGTCTATCCTCCCGGTCTCTTCGTTGTGCACGGCCTCGGGAAATACGCGGCACATTATATAGCCCTTCTTGTAATATATCTCCTGGATATGAATGGCGTCCAGCCTCATCCATTCCTGGCTGAATGGGTCGTTTCTGGTCAACTTAAAGATGTCCCTTATCTCGTCCTGCGTAAAGATTTTATTGCCCGCTATGAAGATATCCCCGACCAGATACTTCTTGCCCTCTTCTATCATTATGGTAATATCCATATTCTTGTTTTCGTTGTAGTATTCGACTTCGCTGTCGAGCTTCACGTCCAGGTATCCCTCTCTTTGGTAAAAGGCGGTTAACTTTTCCAGGTCTTCCTCAAAAAGATCCTTCTTAAAATAACCTGAGGTAAAGAGGGTGTCGGGCCGTGTCGTTATAAGGCCGAAGATCTTCTTGTCAGGATAGTGCTCATTTCCCTCTAAGAATATACGCTTAATCTTAACAAGCACCTCTTCGCTTATTATAATAGTAACGACCGCGGTATTTTTATCTTTGTCGACTTGGGTGGAATAATCTATGTCCGCGAGATGGAAACCCTTCTTTTCATAAAGGCCTCTGATCACGGCTACATCCTGCGGGAGCCTTCCCGGATCGAACATCTCGCCTTCTTTAGACTTCATCTCCCTTTTAATATTTATCTCTTTCAAGCTCTCGTTGCCCTGAATGTCTATCTTTTCTATAAGGGGTTTTTCTTCAACGATAAACGTAACCGCGAGGCCGTCTTCGTAATCGGAGACATCTATCGATATATCTGTAAAAAAGCCGAGGGCATAAAGGCGCCTTAGGTCATCGTTCAATACGTCCTGCGAAAATACGGCCCCTACCTTGGTCTTTATCTTAGAGAGTATGACTGCGCTTGCTATCGCCTTGTTATCCTTTACCCTGATGAGCATTACTTCTTTAAAGGTTTCGCCTTGAGAAAAAGAGAGACTGCTTGCAAAGATAAAAATTGTACATATTATAGCGGCCGATAATCTCTTCACCCTGTCAGGCCTCCTTTCTGCTTCGCCGAGCTTTTGAGAGATGTAAGTTTGGCTTCGCAGAATTGCTGGCGAAGTAGAGCCTTCTCTGCTTTATCATTAACTCTCTTCTCTGTAAGATAAATTTTCAAACTTGGCGTATTCGGCTATAAATGCGAGCCTGACGCTCCCCACGGGGCCGTTACGCTGTTTGGCGATCATAACTTCGGCTACGCCTTTATTCTCTTCCGTCGGATTATAATACTCTTCTCTTAAAAGAAGGAGCACCAGATCAGCGTCCTGTTCAATGGCGCCCGACTCCCTCAAGTCAGACAGCTGCGGCCTGTGATCCGATCTCTGCTCAACGGCGCGCGAAAGCTGGCTTATGGCGATAAGAGGCACGCTCAACTCTCTCGCCAGCGCCTTAAGCGAACGCGATATCTCCGATATCTCCTGCTGCCTATTTTCGGCCCTGACGGCCCCTTGCATAAGCTGAAGATAATCCACTATGATTAACTGAATGTCGTGCTGCGCCTTCATGCGCCTTGCCTTTGCCCTCAATTCCAGGGCCGACATTGTCGGCGTGTCGTCAATATACAGGGGCGCCTCGGAGAGCTTGCCGGCCGCATTGGTAAGCTTGGGCCAATCGGACTGCGAGAGAAAGCCGGTTCTCACCTTATGCGCATTTACCCTGGCGTGCGAACAGAGCATCCTCTGCACAAGCTGCTCCTTCGCCATCTCTAGACTAAAAAATGCTATAGGCGTTTTTTCCACCGTTCCTATATGTTCCGCAATGGAAGCGGCCAGGGCGCTCTTTCCCATGGACGGGCGCCCGGCGATTACTATCAAATCCGACTTCTGGAATCCCGCCGTCATCGCATCGAGCTCATGAAAGCCGGTCGCCGCGCCGGTCACGTTCTCCTTGCGTTGATACAGGTTATCTATGGTTTCGATGCTGTCTTTTATTATATCCTTAAGCTGTATATATTTTGTCTCGCTATGTTTACGGGAAGTGATCTCAAAGATCATCGTCTCTGCCTTGTCCAATAGCTCATCTACATCTGTCCTCGGTGTATAGGATTCCTGTATTACGGCGGTAGAGGTGCTTATGAGCTGCCTCAGTATATATTTTTCTTTGACTATCTTTGTGTAATGTATAATGTTTGCGGCTGTCGGTATGGCGCTGGTCAGGTCTGCTATGTAACTTGCCCCGCCTACCTTTTCTAAATTGTCTTTCTTCCTAAGCTCCTCCACAATAGTAAGCATGTCTATCGCCTTATTCTTATCGTAGAGCGTTACTATGGTAGTGAATATCTTCTGATTTGCGTCTTTATAGAAGGAGGAAGGCTCGAGCGCCTGGATGGCTACGGCCACGGCGTCTTTGTCTATTATCATAGAGCCGAGAACGGCCGTCTCTGCTTCTAGATTATGCGGAAGGGTCTTTTCTATATGTAAACTTTCTAAAGAAACGCCGTTTAATACTGCTTTGGGCGGGGCCATATTCCTTACTTTCTTACCAGCCACAATTTTATATTAGCCGTTACCTCAGGATGCAGCTTTATATCTATGTTGTAAACCCCTAATTTATTTATGTGTTCCTTAAGCTGAATCTGCTTTTTATCCAACTCTATGCCTTCTTTCGCGTATGCCTCTTTTATCATCTGGGACGTTACAGTCCCGAAGAGTTTTTCATCCTCTGATGCCTGCATAGTAAGGGTACAGGAGATGTTTTCCAGATTCTCTTTTTGTTTCTCCGCCTTTTCCTTAAGCCTCTTCAGTTTTAGCTTGGTCTTTTTCTTCTCGTCGTCCAAGAACTTTACCGATTTGCGGGTAACTCTCTTTGCGAGCTTTCTAGGGATAAGAAAGTTTGCCGCATAGCCGTCCTTCACCCCGACGACGTCTCCCATGCTGCCGATCTTTTCGACATCCTTCAACAATATAACCCGCATCTTATCTATACTCCGCGATATACGGTATTAAAGCAATAGTGCGCGCTCTCTTTATGGCCCGCGCGAGATATCTCTGGTGCTTCGCGCAGGTGCCGGATATCCTGTTGGGAAGTATCTTGCCCCGCTCTGTTGTAAACTTCTCTAAACGCACTATGTCTTTATAATCAATATCTTCTGCCTTCTCCATGCAGAATTTGCACTTCTTTCTAGTCCTGAAAGCGGGCTTTCGCCCGGGTTTTTTTCGTTTCTTCTCTCTCAAAAAGGTACCTCTCCTTCCTTATTTCTACTACCAGCGCTTCCAACCTCTCCGGAGGAATCTCTTTCCTTGCTTTGATCTGCATCTTCAGGCGGAAGTTCCGGCGCAAGTTGTGTCTCCGGCACAGGGGGCTCTGCCGCCTGCTGGGATTTGGGCTTCAAAAACTGCACATTATTGGCTACTACCTCTATGGTATTTCTCTTCTGGCCGTCCTGCCCGACCCAGCTACGGCTCTGCAGTCTTCCTTCGACGAAAACAGGGGTTCCTTTTGATAGATACTCACCGCATGCCTCGGCGGTCTTGCCCCATACTACTATTCTGATAAAACACGTGTCTTTCTTCTTTTCGCCGCTCTGCATAGTATATACCCTGTTCACTGCAAGGTCGAAAGTCGTAACCGCAGCCCCGCTGGGTATATATCTCAATTCGGGATCCCTTGTAAGATTTCCCATTAACATGACTCTATTGAGGCTGGCCATCTCTTATCCCTCCCTTGCTATAACAAGCACTCTTAGTATATTCTCATTAAGCTTATAAGATGATGTTATGCTGGATATGGAGCCCGGCTCTATCTCGAATTCGTAGAGGTAATATTCCCCGTCCATATATCTTTTTATGGGATATGCAAGCCGCCTTCTGCCCCATTGTTCGCACTTTTCCACCTTGCCCTTGTTCTTCGTTATGGTCTCCCCTATGGAATCTTCTGTCTTTTTAAGCTCGTCTTTACCCATATCGGGCTTTACTATAAACATTGCCTCATACTTTTTCATAGCTTTTTCTTCGTCGTCCTCTCTCTTTTGTTTGAGTTATCCTACCACAGAACCAAAATCTTATCAAGGATTAAATCTGTTCATTACGGCGTCTATGCCTTTGGTTATCCAGACATTAACGCATAAGATGGATATCTCCATGGCGCCGCTAAGCCCGCCTCTCTCACCCCTTCCAAAAGGGGTCAATACATAATCTCTCAACATATTCTTAGGGGGCCCTATGCCGATTCTAAGGCGCGGGAACTCGTCTGTCCCTAATCCCTCTATTATGGAACGTAGTCCGTTGTGGCCGCCGGAGGTGCCGTTCTTTCTTACCCTTATCTTTCCCAGCGGAAGGTCCTTATCATCCATTATGACAAGCAGATTCTCCAGGGAGAAGCCCTTATTTCTTACAATCTCGGAAACGGCCTTTCCCGAAAGGTTCATATAGGTCAGGGGCTTGGCCAGCATAACCTCTTCTTTGCCTATCTTTCCGACGCCCCATAACGAGCCGAAAGACTTATTCTTAAGTCTTATCCGGGAACTCTTCGCCACTCTATCGAGCACCATAAAGCCTATATTGTGCCGCGTATGCCTGTATTTGAAGCCGGGATTGCCCAGGCCGATTATGGCCTTCACTCTTTCTTCTTCTCTTCCTTCTTTTCTTCTTTCTTGGGCGGCGCTTCTTTCGGCGCTTCTTCTTCCTCTTCCTTCTTACCTTTCGCGATAACCTCGGGTTCGGTCATCTCTTCGGCGGGCACTTCTTCCGCGACCTCTTCTTTGCGTGGAGGCTCGGCAGTCATGACGACAAGCTCGGGATCATTCAAAACCTTAACGCCCGGCGGGACGGATAAGTCTTTAACGAATATCTTGTCGCCGATCTTAAGCGCCGAGACATCGACCTCTATCTTTTCAGGTATTTGAGTGGGCAGGCATTCTACCTCAATCTCCCACATGATATGCTCCAGCGTCCCTTCCTCCCTGGTCACTTCTTCCGGCTTCCCCTTGGAGACAACGGGTACGTCTACCTTTATCTCTTCCGTAAGCGAGATCTCGTAAAAATCTACGTGGAGAATGTTGTCTTTGATCGGATGGTACTGGACTTCCTTTACCATAACAGGCCTTGCCTTTTTCTCCATCTTGTCTATCGTCAAATCCATAATGGCGTTCTCGCCCGCCTTAGTATGGAGCGCCTCATAAAGGGACCTTGTCTCGACTTTTAAGCTTATGGTCTTTTGGCCGGCTTTATAAAGACAGGCCGGTATAAGATTCATTGCCCTCAACTTATTTACCTTGTTTTTTCCTATCTCTTTTCTTATGCTTGCGTTTAGTTTTATTCTTTCCATATTCTACTTCCCCCTTAGATGTTTAAAATTTAAAATCCTTGTCGAACAAGGCGCTTATGGATCTTTCTTTGTGTATCCTCATTATCGCCTCGCCCAACAGCCCTGCTATCGAAAGGACTTTTATCTTCGGAATACGTTTTGCCTTTTCCGCAGGTATGGTATTTGTAACAACGAGCTCCTTAATCTCGCTTTTTTGTATCCTCTCTATCGCAGGACCGGAAAGTACCGCGTGCGCAATTGCCGCATAGACGTCTTTGGCGCCTTCCTTCTTAAGGGCGCTTGCGGCTTCTACCAGCGAACCCGCCGTAGCCACTATATCATCCACGATAATCACGTTTTTTTGTTTTACCTCGCCCATTATATGCATAACCTCGGTATTGGTATCGTTGAGCCTGCGCTTATCTACAATGGCGAGGTTTGTCTTGAGCCTCTTCGCATAGGCCCTTGCCATCTTGATTCCGCCCACATCCGGCGAGATGACTACGGCATCCTTGATCTTCTTTTTTAAGAAGTAGTCGACAAATACGTTTATCGCATATAGATTATCAAGTGGTATATCAAAAAAGCCCTGTATCTGGCCGGCGTGCAGGTCTATTGTAAGCACCCTGTCTGCGCCGGATGTCGTAATGAGGTTCGCGACCAGCTTCGCCGTAATCGGCACGCGGGGCTGGTCTTTTCTGTCCTGCCTTGCGTAACCGTAAAAAGGAAGGACAGCGGTTATGCGGCGGGCAGACGCGCGTCTTAACGCGTCAATCAATATCAAAAGCTCCATAAGATTGTCATTAACGGGAGGGCTGGTAGGCTGAATAATAAATACATCCTTCCCGCGCGCATCCTGTTTAATCTTTACACGCGTCTCGCCTTCGCTAAACTTATTAACTATCGCCGGGCTGACTTTCACCCCTAGGGCCTTGGCTATCTCCTCCGCCAATTTCTTATTGCCATTACCGCTAAATAATAACATTTGACCGTTCTTCATCCCGTTAGACCTCCTCTTTGAAATCCCGTTAGAAAAGGTCTAACGGGATTCATCTCTATCCACCCCTTTTTAGTCGTTAGTTTTTAGGCGCTAGTCGTTAGTTTCGTCTAGACGATTACTAACGACTAATCCCTAGCGACTAACGACTAATCAACTGTTTTCAATAATTTTGCTGGTATTCCCACCACAACGCTATTCGGTGGCACATTCTTCTTCTTTGTAACAACCGCTCCGGCTCCCGTAACGGCGTTCTTTCCTACTTTTACAGGGGCCACAAGAATCGTGCCGCTGCCTATAAACGCCTTGTCGTCTATCTTTGTAACATACTTGCCCTTGCCGTCATAATTGGCGGTTATCGTGCCGGCCCCGACGTTCACGCCTTTTCCTATTATGGCATCGCCCAGGTAAGTATGGTGTTTTATCTTTGTATCTTTGTCTATCTTTGTCCTCGTAAGTTCTACAAAATTGCCTATCTCGACCCCTTTTTTGAGTTCGCAGCCGGACCTTATCCTAGCAAACGGCCCTATCCTGCAATCCCGGCCTATCCGGACCTGCCCCTCAATCACTGTATAAGGATAGATAATAGTATCTCTTTCTATTCTTACGGTCTCATCTATATATGTTGATTCCGGCGCCACAATAGTTACGCCCGCGTCCATAAGCTCTTTGAGCTTCCTCTTTCTGAGTATCGAGGATGCCGTGGATAGATCACTTCTTGTGTTTATGCCGAATACCTCGTCGCTGTCGTCTACCAGGACCGAATTGACCTTCAATCTCTTTTTATGCATCAAGGATATTATATCCGTCAGAAAATATTCCTTCTTACTGTTGTCATTTTTAATCTCCGCTAAAAGCGGAAATAGCTTCTTTATATCGAAAAAGTAGACGCCCGCGTTTATCTCATTTATGGACTTCTGGGATGTAGATGTCTCTAATTCCTCTACAATCCCTGCGACGTTATTCTCATAATCTCTCACAATCCTTCCGTATCCCGTCGGGTCCGCCATGCGCGCGCTTAAAAGCGTGCATGAGTTCTTCTCTTTCCTGTGGACTCTTTTAAGTCTTTTGATAGTCTGCGGCCTTATCAGCGGGGCATCGCCACATAAGACCAATAGATCGCCCGATAAAGTCTTAAAGAACTTCCTCGCCTGTTTAACCGCGTCTGCGCTGCCTAAAGGCCTCTTCTGCTTAACGACCTTGATGCCTTTCAGTGATCTCTTGACCATGCCGGCCTTGTGACCTGTCACGCAGATAATATCTTTTATGCCCGTATGGTTTGCCGCGTCCAGCACATAATCGATCATAGGCCTGCCGTTCAGGTGATGAAGCACCTTAGGAATATCGGACTTCATCCTCGTGCCGAGCCCGCCTGCCAGTATCACCGCTTTCGTCTTTTTTGTCATAATCTAATACTTTCCGTCTTTTGTTCTGCTTCGCCAGCAATTCTGCGAAGCCAAATTTACATCTTTCTAAAGCCCGGCGAAGCAGAATGGCTGGGAGGCCAGGATTCGAACCTGAACGCCGAGCTCCAAAGGCTCGTGTGCTACCGTTACACAACCTCCCAACTTTGTCGTTAGTTTTTAGTCGCTAGTCGTTAGTTTCGTCTAGACGATTACTAACGACTAAATACTAAAGACTAGCAACTAATCAACTGTTTACAGCTCGATGTCGCCACCTTCTATGATATCTTCTTTCGTCGGCTCTTCATGTTTAGGCGGCTCTTCATGTTTAGGCGCTTCTTCATGTTTAGGTGCTTCTTCTTGTCTAGGCGCCGGTTGTTTCGGGCTCTCTGCCTGCGGCGGTGTCTGAGAAGAAGAACCTTTATTCTCCGACTCGTAGGATTCGAGCACCTTCTTCTGTATATATTCTCTGCACTCAAGCGTAATGGGGTGCGCTATGTCTTTGTGCTCAGACTGCTGCGCGCGCTCGCCTTCCACATGAGGCCTCCTCTCTGTCAGGGGGAGGCTGCCTCCGCACTGGTTGCAGAATTTTGACCTTACCGCGTTCTTGAAACCGCATTTCGGGCAGGATTCCCTCATTTTTCTTGAGGGCATCGCAACAAACAAGCCTTTGTTTCCCTCAATGACCTTCACATTCCTTACCACGAAGGCATTATCGAACGTTATCGTCGCATATGCTTTAAGCTTGCGGTTGTCGCCTTCTCTCAAGGAAACTCTTACTTCAGTGATCTCCATCGTCTTATCTTCCTCCTCATTAGTCATGCAGTGTTGATGTAATAAAGAACTTCCACTTTCTGCGGTCTCCTCCGACCGAATCTTCCATTCTCTCTCTTAGTCTTACCACCTCCTCTTTATCTTCAGTTATGCCGAATAGGCAGGAGCCGCTTCCCGTGATTAACGCCCCCCTTGCGCCATATTTAATCAGCATCTCTTTTAATCCCTTAAGCAAATCCATCTTTTCAAGCGATATATCTTCCAAATCATTATATAAATTCTTACCGAGGGCTCCCGCATCATTTCTCTTTACACAAGCCAGCGTATTATTAATCTCAGGTCTCTCTGCGCCTGGGTCTCTTGTATCAATCCATTCATAGGCATCCTTTGACAATACCGAAAAAGGGGGAACAATCAGTATATGCCATAACCTCATTGATGTTTTAATTCCCTCTATCCTGTCGCCTCTTTCTCTGCCGACGGCCCAGATATCTTCTGATACAAAAAACGGCACATCAGCGCCTATTCTTCCCGCCAGACGCTTAAGTTTAACCACGGAAAGCCCCATCTCATAAAGCGCGTTCATGCCCATAAGGACAGAGGCCGCGTCAGAACTTCCGCCTCCGAGACCTGCCCCTATAGGTATGGACTTTTCAATGACTATCTTCACACCTGCCAAGCTCTTATATGTATCTTTGAGGAGCCTCGCAGCCCGATAGGCCAGATTTCCTTCGTCCGCAGGGAGCCGGCTTTCGTCTGATGTCACGCTTATTCCTGCCGGCATCTTCCGCAATCTTATCCTGTCGAAAAGCGCTATCTTCTCAAAGAGCGTCTCTATCGTATGATAACCGTCCGGCCGCCTTCCCAAGACCTTCAGGAAGAGATTCACCTTTGCCGGCGCGTTGAGAGTAATGCTATCCACTCTTCTTTAAGCCTATAACTTCTTGTGCGGCCTTAACGATATCCGATGACGTCAGCCCGAAACGCTTTAACAATTGATCCGGAGTTCCGGATTCGCCGAACCTGTCTCTAATACCTATCATGCGCATGGGGACCGGGGCCTCTTCCGACAAAACCTCGCTGACCGCGCTTCCCATGCCGCAAAAAGTAAGGTGCTCCTCAGCGGTAACTACAGCGCCTGTCTCCCTGGCGGCTTTTACTATTGTCTTCCTGTCAATAGGCTTCGGCGTATGCAGATTGATAATCCTCGCGCTTATGCCTTTTTTGGAAAGCTCTTCATTCGCCAGAAGCGCTTCTTTTACCATTAGTCCGCATGCAATAATAGTTACGTCTTTACCATCCCTTAATGTCGCGGCCTTTCCGATTTCAAAAGGATCTTTCTCTTTGGTGATTGTAGGTGCGGGGTTCCTGCCCAGCCTTAGATAAACAGGCCCTTTTATATCCACACATTTAATGGTAGCCTTCCGCGCTTCGTTCGCGTCGCACGGAACGACTATAGTCATATTGGGCAATATGCGGAGAAGCCCTATCTCCTCTATTGCCTGGTGCGTCGCTCCGTCAGCGCCTACAGAAATGCCTCCGTGCGTCCCGACAATCTTTACGCCGAGATTCATATAGGCTATCGATATCCTTATCTGATCCCAGGCCCTGCCGCTTGCAAATACCCCGAATGTAGAGGCAAAGGGAATCTTGCCCACAAGCGCCAGGCCCGCAGCGGCGCTATACATATCCTGCTCCGATACTCCGAATGAAAAGAACCTATCCGGAAATTTATCCTTGAACCAGCCCGCCCGCGTAGACTCCGTGAGATCCGCGCACATAGCTACAACGTCTTTATTGGTCCTGCCTAACTCTATCAATCCTTCGCCAAAACCATCGCGGGTAGGCTTCATCCCGTTAGACCTCCCCTTCTATTAATACACTCCCGCGAGCGCCTCTGTTCTAGAGGTCTAACGGGATTCATCTGTACCATCGTCTAAATTCCTCCAGCTTCATCTTCTTTTTTCTATGCGCCTCTAACTCATCCGAGGTGGCAAATAAGACCTGATTACTGACGACGTCTACTATCTCTATATTCCAAAAATCATTAAATTTATACCCGTGTAAGACTAAGGCCGCTTCTTCCAGTATCGCATCGTATACATTATCCAGCGCTTCGTTATTTATAAAGAGTGCTTCCTGATCAAGCGGTGAAACATTAAAGCTAAACCTGAAGAAGAACTTACCCCCTTCTTCCAGGAACTCGCCTTTTATTAAATTAAGCTTAAAGTCCTCTCTCAATGAAGGCGTGGTTGCAAGCTTCCTCTTGATCCTATCGGCTGTCTGCAAGGCCAAAAATTCCCCCATATATATATCTTTCATGTAGAAGGTGTCGTTCCAGTATCCTATATCGCCTATAGAGGTCACTTCGCTCGTCTTGAGATATTCCTCTATAAGATCGTCGGCCTCTTCGATATTCAGCCGGCCGAATATGTCGCGCAGCACCTTCTCCTTCTGCGCCTGCGGGGTGAGCTTTATGTCGATCATCATCCTCTTTGAAAATTCCCCCCTCGATATCTGAGTGTAGTGAAGCATCTTTATGTCTCTTATATATCTTACAAGCACAACCTCTATCTCGGGGAGCAAGGGGTCCTGAGCAACCACTATATAGAAATTCATCGGCGCGTCCGAACTTAAGGCCACTCTCGAGGTGCTGAGCATCACGTCATTTATCTTATCCGCGGCCTTTCGTGAGATATTGAGCGTGGCATCAAAGAGCCCTTCTAAGGGTATATAGACGCCTATGGTTGAGCCTATTATCTTTACCTTGACTTCTACATTGTATTCCTCGCGGCAGAGCTGGATTATCGCCTTATCCAAAATCTCTTTTGGATACGTGGGGCCGCACCCTGTCTGTGAAAGAGCGAATAAGGCCACAAAAAGCGCTAGGATCTTACTTGCTGGTCTTTTTATGACCTTTGTCGTAATCATCAAATATCTCTTTAACCTCGTCGTAGTCGAGTTCTTCTCTAGCGAGCAGCTCTTTTACGCATTTTTCTAAAACGGCCTTCTCTTTTTTAAGCAGCTCTTCAACCTCTTTTGTGCAGTCGTCAAATATACTAGCCCTATCCTCATTGAGTTTCTTTCTGACGTCTTCGGAGAGCTGTTCTTTTGGAATAATGGTGTAGTCTCCTACCAGGCTGCTCTTACCCATGCCCAGCCTCCATACCATGATATGGGCCTTGGCCATTGCGCTTCTGAAATCCGCGGATACGCCGTCGCTGGTCGTGCCGAAGGTGAGTTTCTCCGCTACATATCCGCCGAGCGCTACCTTTATATCCGCCATATACGCGTCCTTGCTTCTTGTATACTCCTCTTCGCGCGGAGAGGCGTGGACAGCGCCGAGCGTCTCTTTTCTCGATATTATCGAGGCCTTAAAGACGTCTTCTGTCGGGTGCAGCCTGTAAAGGACCAAAAGGTGCCCCGACTCGTGATACGCTATCATCTCTCTTTCTCTCTGGGTCATCTTCCTTCTGCGCTTAGCGCCCATCTCTATTCTCTCAATCGCCTCGCTTATCTCATCCATGGTAACCCTGTCCTTCTTGTTTCTTGTGGCAATAAGCGCGGCTTCTTTTACTGTATTGGCGATATCCGCCGGGCTTTTATAGACCGCCTTTCTGGCGAGGCGGCCCAGGTCTATATTGGGGTCGTGTTTTACCTTGCCCAGATAATACGTAAAGAGCTTTTCTCTTCCGTCAACGCCCGGCAGGTCTATATATACCTTCCTGTCAAAACGGCCCGGTCTAACGAGTGCGGGATCCAATATGCTTTCAGCAGCGTTGGTGGCTCCTACAACTATGACGTTCTCTTCTTTATCTTTAAGACCGTCCATTTCAACTAAAAGCTGATTTTGGGTAGCATTGCCTTCCTGTCCACCATACATACTAAAAGTTCTTGCTCTACCAATTGCATCTAATTCATCGATAAATACTATGCAGGCGCCGTATCCATAGGCCATCAAGCGCGCCCTCTTGAAAAGTTTGCGTATCTTGCTCGCCCCGACCCCCACAAATATCTCGTTGAATTCGCTGGCTGCCATAGGCAAGAAGGGGACCTTTGCTTCGGTCGCTATCGCCTTGGCTAGATAGGTCTTGCCGCATCCTGGCGGGCCGACCATGAGGATGCCTCGGATAATTCTGCCGCCGATTTTTTGCAGCATCGTCCTGTCTTTGATTAACTGCACTACCTCCCACGCTTCCATCTTGGCTTCGTCTATCCCTATTACATCATCCCACTTGACATTTACATCCGCGGCCTTCACTTTTCCTGCGGCAATCTTGGTCATACCGCCCCGCAGAAAGAATAGCCACATGAAGACAAAGACGGAGGCATTAATCACGCCCATCAAGATATACATGGGTATCTGTATTAATTGCATCTGCCTATAGAAAGATTCGATCCTCGACAGGCCCCATATCAGAAGAAAGAGAAGTGTCAAAATAACGATGACTATGGTCATGATTATCCAGTAAAGACTGAAATACATCTTGAATCTTCGTGACAACATAGGATCCACCCCTTTTTACAGTTTTTTCAACTGTTTATCAAGCTCCCTAAGCGCCTGTTTCAGCTCCTCTTTTTTCGGAGCGACGCCGTGGAACTTATTATTATGTTCTATAAAAGAGATACCTTTGCCCTTTACGGTATCGGCAATGATTATCGCGGGTCTCCTTTTAATCTTTTCTGCCTCATCCAAGGCTTCCATTAGTCTCTCTACGTCGTGGCCATCAACCTCTATAGAATGCCACCCGAAAGCCTCCCATCTTGATTTTAACTGCGCCATCTCCTTTACGTCGCAGCACAAGCCGTCTATCTGAAAATGGTTCCGGTCCATTATGACGCAGATGTTATCAAGGTTGTAATGCGAAGCCGTCATCGCGCCTTCCCATATCTGGCCTTCGTTTGTCTCTCCGTCGCCTATAAGGCAGTAGACCCTGCAGCCATTATTATTGAGCCTCAATCCTAAGGCCATGCCGTTAGCAATAGAAAGGCCCTGCCCTAAAGAACCGCTCGATATCTCCAGTCCGGGCAGACCCAGCTGCGGATGCCCTTGCAACCGACTGCCTAACTGCCTGAGCGTCATCAGTTCCTTCTTGGGAAAGAATCCGACATCGGCTAAGACCGCATACAATGCGGGGCATCCGTGTCCTTTGGATAATACAAACCTGTCGCGTCTCTCCCATTCCGGATTTTTAGCGTCGAACTTTAGCTTATAATAATACAATGCTACGAGTATCTCTACCTCGGAAAGTGAGCCGCCTGTATGGCCGCTTCCCGCCCTCTCGAGCATAGTCAGAATATCTTTCCTTATCGCAATCGCCTTCTTCTTCAGCTCTTTTATATCCGGCCGTTTCTTCACCCCGTTAGACCTCCTCGCCCTGTTAAACCTCTTTGAGGTCTAACGGGGTTCATTGTTTTTTCTTCAGCTTCTCTTTTACCAATTCTTGTTTTGGGTCTAACTCCAGCGATCTCTTCCATGCCTTCCTCGCTTTGTCTATCTCCCCCATCTTATAATACGTCTCTCCCAGGTGGTCATACACAATAGGGTCATCATCTACGAGTCTAGCAGCTCTCTCTAGTTCAGCTAATGCTTCATCCATCATGCCCTTCTTAAAATATGCCCATCCCAGACTATCTATATACGCCCCATTATCCGGGTCGAACTCCAACGCCTTCTCTATAAGGCTTACCGCCTCATCCAGATTTGTTCCGTCTTCCGCAAACATATACCCGAGATAATTGCAGGCGTCCGCATATTTCGGATTCAGCTTTATGCTTTTTCTAAATTCGGCTATCGCTTCGGCCCTCTTGCCTCCGCGCTCATATGCGGCGCCTAAATAGAAATGGAGCTGGGCGTTTTCAGGATTATACGAAAGCGCCCTCGTATAATAAGACGCCGCCTCGTCGTGCTCTTTTTGGGCAGATTTTACAAAGCCAAACGCGAGAAAGAGCCTTTCGTTTTCAAGGCCGAGCGCTTCGGCCTCTCCTAATGCCTCCGCGGCTTTATCATGCCTTTGTTCCGACATATATATGTATGCCAATTCCAGATAACCGCTTACATCCGCGGGGTCGATCTTTATAAAAAACCTGTGCTGGCGTATAGCCTCTTCGACATTTTTCTGTTTATAATAAATACTGCCCAGGTGCCTATAGATTTTCTTGTTTAAGGGATCGACCCTTAAGGCCTCTTCGTAATAACCTATGGCGGTCTCGGTCTCTTCTTTCATTTCATAAAGAAGCCCCAATGCCAAATATGCCTCTATATAATCTGGCCTTAGCCGGATTACGGTCTTGAGCTCTTCTACGGCAGAGTCGACCCTGCCTAATCTGGAATAGATAAGAGCCAAGTTAAAATGGAGAGGGGGGTTTCTGTCTTTCTCTTTTTCCAGGAGCTTTTCGTAAACACCGGCTGCTTCCTCCATCTTTTCCTGCATCACATATAAATCCGCTAACGACGTCAATGCCTCCATACTCCCGGGATTCAGTTTGATAATCTCTTCATACTCACAAGCAGCTTCGGTGAATTCTTTTTGTGAGGTATATATTAACGCTAAAAGAATGCGGGGTTTTGTATTATCCGGATTAAACCTCTTTGCGAGCTTAAGGTGGTTTACCGCCTTTTTGTGCTCGTTTTTCAAGAGATAACCGGTAGCTATCCTTGTATGTATAAAACTTGATTCGTAATCCTGCCTTAGCGCCTCTTTATATTCTCCTATCGCCTCGTCAATCTTGCCTTCGTTTTCATAAACAATGCCCATTGCGTAATGGGCAAGCGCGGCCGATTCTGCCGTAGTCGGCGCAGCCTCTCTTGAGATAACAGGAAAACCCTTTTTATGCGGCAGGGTATCGATCGCTGCGTATAAATTATAACCGTATAATAATAGGGTAAGTGCTAATACTAGAGATGCCTTTAACTGAGTCTGTCTCTTCATGGCGATAGGTTAATCTTATCTCTTCTTGTGTCTATCTCTTCTAAGGCGCTTCTTCCTTTTATGTTTCGCCATCTTGCGCTTCTTGCGCTTTCTTCCGCATGGCATATTACCGTTCACCCCCTTAATCAAAAAATTCGAAATCCGAATATCGAAATCCGAAACAAATTCGAATTGCCAAAAATCGAATAATCGAAACATAGGGTTTTGAACATTTGAAAATTCGAATTTCTAGTTTGTTTCGAATTTCGAATTTCGTGTTTCGGATTTAACATTCAATATATCACTTTGTTTAATGGGTATTCGACTATTCCTTGCGCGCCTGCTTTTTTTAATTTAGGTATGATATTCTTTACCGTGCTCTCGTCGAGTATGGTATCTACATCGACCCACCCCTCTTGAGAGAGGCTTGAAATCGTGGGTCTTTTCATAGCGGGCAGGATACTAAGCACTCTCTTTAAATCTTTTTTTGAGACATTCATCTTCAGGCCCACTTTATTCTCGGCCAATATGGCGCCTTTTAAAAGAAGCGCTATATTGTCTATCTTCTCCCTCTTTCGCTTATCTTTATATGCTTTTCTATTCGCGATCAACTGTGTTGTGGACGTGCATATAGTATCTATTATCTTGAGGTTATTAGCCTTAAGGCTGGAGCCGGTCTCCGTCAGCTCTACTATGGCATCCACCAGTTCCATATTCGCCTTAACTTCTGTGGCGCCCCAGCTGAAATCAACCTCTGCCTGGATCTTCTTTCTCTTTAAATACTTCTTCGTTACGCTTACAAGCTCGGTTGCGATGCGCTTTCCCTTCAGGTCTTTTGCGCTCTTTATCCTCGAGCCGGCGGGGACGGCCAATACCCACCTTACGGGCTGCATCCCTCTCTTGGCATAGATTAATTCGCTGACTTTAACCACGCTTGAGCCCTTCTCCATTATCCAGTCATTGCCCGTTATGCCGCAGTCCAATGTGCCGTTCTCCACATATTCAGACATCTCCTGGGCGCGCAGCATAAGAGGGTCTATGTCGGGGTCATCTATATAGGGGATATAGGACCTTTCGCTTACCCTTATATCAAAACCGGCTTTCTTGAATATCCTTATTGTGGACTCCTGAAGGCTTCCTTTTGGTATGCCGAGCTTGAGCTTCATCCCGTTAGACCTCCTTCTCGAATCCCGTTAGAACGGTCTAACGGGATTCATAGTTCGACCTCTCTTCTTAAGATCTTCCTGGTCTTTGACCTTGTGCGCTTATACCTCTTATCGCTCTTTTTAACCCTTGTCCGGGGGTTTATGCGCCACGTCCTTCTTATCTTTACCTTTTTTTTCTTAGGCATAAGAGCTGCGTGCCCACATATTGTATATAATTATACTATAATTGTCAAGGTAAACTATATATGTGGGCCTGGATATAAAGATATAATACGCCTGGCCTCTTTTTTTGGCAGGAATTTATAAAGTCCCAGCAGTCTCGAGAATATCAGCGTCTGGCACGCCCGTTCGCAGGCCCTGGCCCTTTCGAAGGCCGAATCTAAATCCTTTCCCACCACCAACAGCCCGTGGTTCGGCAGAAGGATAGCGTTATGCTTTCCCATAAGGGCGGATATCTCCGCGGCCAGCTCTTTAGAGCCCGCCGGCCGGTACGCTGCCCTGCATATCTCCGACCCTAAAGATGCCAAAAGTTCGTAACTCACAGCGCCTAATCTCATCTTTGAACTGGCGACTGCTGTCGAGAATATCGGGTGCAGATGTAAGACCGCTCTTATGTCGCTCCTCTTTTTATAACAGACCGCATGCATGTACTTTTCCGAGCTGGGGGTACCGCCCGAAATGCTGCCGCTTCTAAGATCGATGCGGACGTAGCTCTTAATGTCCGACGAATCCAGGGGAAGCCCCTTTCCCTTTATATACACAAAACGGCCTTCCCTCGCGCTGATGTTGCCGCCTTTTGCGATGACGAGCCGCGCCCTTACGATTCTTCTTCCGGTCTTTACCAACTCTTTTCTTATATCTTTTTTGGCCATAACAACAAAATTCTACCATATTTAAAATAAATATGCTATAATTAAAAAGATGCTGAGACAGTTAAGGCAAAAAAAGGTGATGAAGAGGATCCTCTGGGGGCTTGCGCTCGTTATTATCCCGGCATTCGTCTTTTGGGGCGCGGGCGGCTTGCGGGAATCGAGTAATTACGCGGGCACCGTCTTTGGAAAGAGGGTCTCATTCGACGAATATCGGGAAAGCCTGAATGCAGCGAAGAACCAGGCCTTGATAATGTACGGCTCTAATTTTTACAAGATGCGGGAGGCGATGGATCTGGATAATCAGGCATGGGATCGCATAATTATGCTCAACGAGGCAGAGCGCTGCAGGATAAAGGTGACCGACAGCGAAGTCATAGCAAGGATCTCTTCCTTCGGCTTCTTCCGAAATAAAGAAGGTTCGTTCGACAAGGGGGCCTATGACATAATCCTCAAAAACACCTTCAGGACAGACCCCCGCCGTTTCGAAGAAGATATAAGGCAGTGGCTGATTATTGAGAAATTGGTGCAGTCAGTCATTGAAGAAGCGGACGAGCCTCCCGACGGCCAGACTGAAGAAGAGGCCCTCGAAACCAGATTCAAGACCTACCAGGATTGGCGCGCAGACCTATACGACAGGGCAAACCTTGTAAGCAATATAGAACTGCCGGAACCCGAAAAACCAGATCTGGAAATCGACATAGCCGAGCAAGAAGAAAGAGAAGGGGGGCTCCCACCTTCTCCTCCCGAAGAAAAATAAAGCCTTCCCTCTTATTTCAGGAGGTGTTTTACCTCTTTCATGAATTGGGTGATGTCTTTGAATTGGCGGTAGACTGAGGCGAAGCGGACATACGCAACCTCGTCGAGGCGGTGGAGTTTAGACATTACGACCTCGCCTATCTCTTTTGCCTGCACTTCCTTATCGTATTTTCTCTGTATCGTTCTTTCGATGTCATCGACAAGTTTCTCTATCCGCTCCGTGCTGATGGGTCTCTTTTCGCAAGCGGTTATTATCCCGCCCAAGAGTTTCTTTCTGTCAAAATTTTCACGGCGGCCGTCTTTTTTGATAACCATAAGGCGGGATTCCTCGACGTATTCATAGGTCGTAAATCTCCGCTCGCACTTGACGCACTCCCTGCGCCTCCTTACGGCCTTTCCTTCCTCGCTCGAGCGCGAGTCTATCACTTTATGGTCTCTGCTTCCGCAATACGGGCATATCATAAAAGTTA
>JADHWH010000051.1 GCA_016783555.1 Candidatus Omnitrophota bacterium
TGGAAGGGTCTTGCGTTATCCAGTCATCCGAATATGCATCGTAGATATAGGTACTATCGAAGAAAAAATCCGGTATAGGGATCCCATCCAGCTCCTTAACGGTTTCGGAAGAGCTTTTCATATCTTCTATGCTCTTTTTATCCGAGATACCCCTTACATCTTCAGCGCCGCCGCCTCTTCCTAACTCATCCAAAAATGATACGAGACTCCTCTCGCCCTCACCTATGCAGACATAGTCTGAAAATTCCAAGGCCTCTTTCGGCCGCACGCTTGCGTGGATGCCGCCAGATATTATTGTCTTATCGGGGTATCTCTTCTTTATCGCCCCGGCCAAGACCCGCGCCATAGGCATATGCATCGAAAGAAAGGAGAGCCCTATTACGTCGCAGTCGCTCACAAGCCCCAGGATGCCTTTTACCTTTCTATTTACCGCATCCGGTTCATACGGGTTCGACTTTTCTTCCAGATAAGATATAGGAAAAATAATCTTAACCCCGTGACCGTGTTTTCGCAATATCGTCGCGAGGACCCTTATGGGATAGCCCTGAGTGGTATAATCCCAGCTTATCAACGCTGTCTTCATCATAAACGTCTACTCTTCTACAAAAAACTTTTTGACTTCAAATGTGATACGGGGGAAAAATTTCTGTTTGTCGGCCCTTCTGATGTTGGTCTCAAAATACTTCTCTTCTATCCGGTCTAAGGCCTCTTTATAGGTCAGTCCATAAGAGGTCAATATATTAAGGTCGCCACCCTCTATAAAAGATTTTTTATTATAGAGATCGAACATATACCATCTTCCGTCAATATCGACAAACGACAAGATAAGGTGCCTTGAAATCTTAGGTGAAATCCAGAATGCCTCATACCCGGCGTAGCTGGCCAGCGCGGTAAAGACATCCGCCATCTGGTCAGCAGTGCCGTATCTTCTGACAACGATATTCCAGATATGATCGTCGATAATCGCAAAGCCCTCCGGCTTTCTCTTTACATTTTCGGCAGTCCAGTCAAAGATTGCCGCGATCTTCTCCTTGTCACCCTCAATGCCGTTTGTAAGGCGGCGTGACATCGCTCCATATTGATAGCTTCTATAAAAGAAACCGAATGTCTTTACATAAAACGGTATCTTTTTAGTAGCTACAACGAAATTAATACCCTGTTTTGTATTGACGGGGATATTAAAGACGGCGATTATAACTATAAAAGTGACCAAAAATAAAATACCCTTTTTTAATACCTTCATATTCACCTCATTATTATCCAGTGAAAAAATCGCTTCATTAAATACCAAAAATGCCTGAAAGATTTAATACCTAAAAGGTTCTTCCAGAATATCCGCGGCCTGAAATAGAACCTCAAGAAGGCGCAGCGCTGCAGCCACTTAAGCTGGCTTCTCGTCATCCCCTTCGGCGTGAACGCGGCATTCATAAAATAGAACCTATCCCAGTCGGTCTTATCCAATTCTCCGTCTGAGCTTAATTCATTAAAGCTCTGGCTGCCCGGAAAGGGCAGATACGTAAAATAGTTGGCCCTGATTAAATCGAGTTTCAGCGAGAAATCTATTGTTCTTTTTATATCCTCTTTAGTCTCTCCCGGAAAGCCTATTATGAAAAACCCAGCCGTCTCTATGCCTGCAGAGCGTATTAGATCCACCCCTTCGCGGTTCTTTTCAACGGTCGTGCCTTTCTTCATCAATTTGAGGACCTTATCGGAGCCGGATTCTATCCCCAGAGAGATCAGATAGAGGCCGCTTTCTTTCATAAGTCTAAGCAATTCTTCATCCAGGGTATCAATGCGCACGCCGTTGGGGGTAGACCAACTCATCTCCAGGTTTAAGTCGATAAGCTTCTTTAAAAATTCTTTCGCATAATCCTTATCAAATGTAAAATTATCATCTACAACGTGAAATTCCCTGATGCCGCGGTCATCGTATAGATATTTTATCTGATTCAGCATGAAATCTATGCTATGCCTTCTTATCCTTCTGCCCCCCACTATATTGCCTGCGCAAAAAGTGCAGGGGTACGGGCATCCCCGGGTAACCATAATCGGAGCGATAGGAAATTTTTTAAAGAATGCCCCGTGCTGGGACTCCGGGTATTCCTCCGGTCTTATTAAGTCCCACGCGGGCATACCTAAGCTGTCTAAGTCATTTACAAAGACTTGCGGGTTTAGCTGTATATCGCCGTCTCTCGGCCAGGCCAATCCGGGTATATCGCCATAATCGACAGGTGCCTTCTTCTCTAATTTATCAAAGAGTAGAGGCAGGCCTTTCTCGGCCTCCCCGACAAATAAGAAATCCAGGGAATCCTTAAAATACCCGAAGCTCTCCTTTGGCGCCGCTGATGGGTGCGGTCCGCCTATGACGGTAATTATGTTTCTATCCAGCCTCTTCAATCCGTCCAGGGCCTCCTTGATAAAACTTAAATCGAATGTATAACACTGGAAGCCTACCACATCCGGCTTTAACCTTGCGACCCTATCCAAGAGGCCGTCTCTCCTTACGCCTTCCTTTATACAGTCAAGAATGGCCGTATCATGCCCCTTGCCCCTTAAGGCCGCGGCCAGGTATCCCAAGCCCAATGACGGCTGTATATGGTCACTTAAATTATAAGGTTTTACGAGTAGGGTTCTCATATTCTATATTATCCCGGTCAAAGGTTAGGCGAATTGCTAAAAATCATCCTGGCCATAGAGAAGATATCAAGCCGCGATTTTACCCCTTTACGCTCTTTCTCTTTCTTAAAATGATTCCTCAAGAATGAGAACATCTCTCTTCTGTAGTTCCACATAAACCTTAGAAAATCCTTAAAACGCCTGTTAAAAATAAAGAGTTTCAGGTATCCGGCAAGCTGAAGGCGTTCCAGGTCTGAGCGGTTAAGCCCGTCTAACTCCAGGGCGTTGCCCAACTGTTTATTGTAGTCAGACCAGTTATCGGAGATTATCCTATATCCGCCCTCCCCTTTACGCGCCATCCGGCCAACCTCTGTGCCTGGATACGGCACCATAATGCCGAGCTGCGCTATATCGGGATCAAGCTCCGCGGCAAAGCGTATTGTCCTGTAAGCCGTCTCTAGAGTCTCGCCGGGATGGCCCAATATAAATGCCGCCTCGGTGTGCAGGCCGAGTCCTCTGGCCAGAGATACGGCCCTGCGGGCCTGGTCCAGCGTAATATTTTTCTTTATGCGTTCCAAGACCTCCTGGTCGCCCGATTCGACGCCGAACTCTATATGGCTGCATCCGGCCTCTTTCATCTTTAAAAGTAGATCCTTATCTATGCTGTCTACGCGAGTCGTCGCAGACCACCTTATACGTCTGTCGAGTCCGCTCTTTGTTATAATGTCGCATACCTCATATACCTTCGCCTTATCCAACGTAAAGGTCTCGTCGCGAAAGTGAAAAAACTCCGGCGTTCTCTCTGTCAGTACCTTATCTATCTCCCCTACTATGTTATCGGCAGACCTTCTGCGCACCCTGCGCCCCATCGCCTGCATGCAGAAGACGCAGGAGAAAGGGCATCCCCTTGATGTAATAATGCTGTAGACGGTAGCCTTTGGAAATTGATGCCACGCAGGGTATGGTAATAGATCAAGGTCATCTACTTCTTCCATGGGTTGAGACAGAAGCACCTCTTGATCCCTGCGATAGACAAGACCCTTTAAGGGTGAAAAATCATGACCGCCTTTTTCCAGCACCCTTATAATATTCAAAAAGGAGTATTCGCCTTCTCCTATAACCCCTATATCAAAAAATGGGTATCTCTTGAGCGTCTCAACCGGCAAGGCAGAAAGGTGCACGCCTCCTATCGCTGTAAAAATATTCGGCAGTAGGCTCTTCGCCTCCCCTGCCAGGCGCGCGGCCGCGTTAATCTCATGTGTCATTGCGGTAATCCCCAGGACATCGGGCCGGAGGCTATTGACCGCTTTAAGCGCCTGGTTAAAACTCATGCCTTCTAATTTAGCGTCGACTATCTTTACATTATAGCCGTTCTTCTCTAACATAGCCGAGATATATCCCAGGCCCAGGTGCTGGTAGTCAGGGCTGTCTTTTTTTTCTGATACCTTCTCGGCCGGAGGCAGTACCAATACGATATTCATACTTAATACCTTCCTATCGGGTCGAGCGCTTAAGATGGCTTATTATAAAAATGTTAGCGATTACAATCCCCAAAAGCGCCGTTAGACAAGCGTAATATAGATAGATATTTTTATACCTGAAGGTTACGACCTTTGAACCGGCAGGTACGATGACCCCCATAAAAGAATTATATATCCTGAATATCTTCGCTCCCTCGCCGTCTATCTCGCAGACCCAGTCTTTATCATAATTTCTCGTCCAATTTAAGACCACAGGATGTCGATTGCGCAGGTCCACCCGGATCCTATCCGGAGTCAATTCATATTCAGATATCTCGGAACCGGCTATATCAATATTGCTTATCGCGATATCCTTCAAATCCTCCTTAAGAGCGAAGGTGTGGCCTCTCAGATAATCATATCTTCTCTCTCCTAACTCATCCAATAATTCTTCCTTTTTGTTAAAAATATCAACCGAATCCGTAAGAAAGATGGGCTCAGCGAATTCTTTGTTTTTATATACGTAATATTCCCATTTCGCGAAATACTTCTTCCATTTGGGGAGTTTAAAATAAGTGGGATCTCTCTCGGCGATTTCAATCAGGCCGTACCTCTCGTGATTTACAATCTTGAAATCCGAAAATAGATATTTTACATTTATAAGTTTCAACAGATCGTTATTAAAACTTAAAACTTCTATTCCCTTTATCTTTTTTGAACTATCATACAGATATACCCTGGATCCGGAACCCATAAATCCGTGGTGTCTTTTGGATCTTTTCAACTCAGGCCCAATCACCTTCATCCAAAATTCTTTATACGACTGCGGATATATCGAAACATAACCGTCCGCGCATTTAAAACCGTTCTGCAATAACTGCGCAGGGTGATAACCATCTACTTTTGCTACGCGAAAATTGCTGAGATCGCCATTCTCTATGGCCTTGACCGTCTCTATCTGGTCGGAGTTAAAGAGGTGATAATGGTTATGTATCTCGGCCGAATGGAACTTTGCGGCGATAGTAACGCTGCCGGCTAATAAGAGAAACGGGATAACCAAGACAAGAAAGGGTCTTATCCTCTTCTTAAACAACAATCTCAAAAAGAAGATAATAAAAAACGTCGCCAAGACCGAAACCTGTATAACAAATTGGTTTTTCGTAAATGCTGACCTCATATACCTGCATAAATAAATATATAGACCTATTAAAATAGACGGTGCAATCCATGATTTTATCTTCGAAAGGGTATCCTTTTTAAGTATAAAATCGCAGGCTTGAGCTATCAAACTTGAGAAGAAGATGGCTAGCAGCCAACTATATCTAGTAAAATGGAACGATTTAAGAACGCCCAGATTCTTCTTAAACGCCCCCCAAAACGGAAGCTTTATCGTAAAGTATACTGATATCATAATAATAACGGCCCAGATCGCCGAAAAATAAAAATACTTATCTCTATCAACTCTCTTTGCGAAAAATAGATAATGAAAAATAAGCAATGAACCTAATAAGGGAGGGACGCTGACAAAACCGTATATATCAATTGCGCAGAGGGTTTTTAAAAAAGAGAGGGTTACTGATGCCCACGTGCCCAATGAATACACCCGCCAACCGCTCCTAAGGCTTGTATTCAACTGAAAAAACAATTCTGATAAAAGGGGGAGGTTAATAAATAAGTATAAAGACCAAATCGAAAGAAGGATAAGGATATTCTTCAGATTCTTTTTGATGCGCGATAGAAATAAAAAATATGTAAGATAAAATGTTATTAGGATGGGGGCTAACAATGTAAATGTACTAAACAAGAAATAGACTACGACGTACGCGTATGTCAACAATCTCTTTCTAAAATTGTAACCATCGTCAAAGAGCCTTTCTAATGCCCAGACTAAAAGGGGGATACCCGCAATGCTTATGTGCACAACCAAAAAACCCGGCAAGGAACTAAAAAAGAGCGCGCCGATAAGGCTTGCTCTTTGACCGACCTTAAATTCCTCATGCAACAATAAAAACATGCCTAAGAAGGCGATAAATGCGATAAATAGAGAGTGGAATAAATAATTGACATAGGGCGGCAGCACGAGTCCCGTTAAGAGATAAGGCAATGCCGTAGGAAACGCTGCGTTATGGACGCCGCAGAGAACATTCTGCGATTGCGCAACAAAGCCGTATTTTAGGATATTATTTACAAATGAGGTATAGAACGGAAAATTGCCGTCAAAGGCATCCTTTAGCCTTAGTAAAGAAAAGTGCCAGAAGATTATCTTATCCAGGTTTAAGATAAGAGCCGCGAGGGCGGCAAGTTTATAGATATTTTTTCTAATATTCATCAATTTTGCGTTCGATGAAATAAAGCGGCCTCTTACGGGATTCATCTAAGTTGCGCCAGAGATACTCTCCCACAACGCCCAGCATTATCATCTGCACGCCGCCTATAAAAAGAATCACCGCCATCATAGATGACCAGCCTGGAGCGGGAGTGCCGATTACAGCGTTTATTATTACGTGAATAATATACAAGAAGCCCGATAGCGCAATAAAGAGACCCAGAAAAAATATCATCTTTAAAGGAAGGCCGGAAAAGGCTATAATCCAATCTTTCGCAAGGCGTATACGCCTCCTAAGGCTCCATTTAGACTCACCGAGGCGCCGGGGCCGCCGATTGTATTCTACAAAATCCTGAACAAATCCTATATATGCTATCAACCCAAAGAGCGAGGTATTTCTCTCAGGGCACTTATTAACGGCCTCTATGACTTTTCTATCCAGCAAAAAGAAATCCGCGCGGGATAAGTCGATACCTCCGGACGTTATGCCGGTCGACCAGAAGATAAATCGGTAAAAGGCCTGCGCCGGCTTTCGTATATACCACGGTTCTTCTCTCTTTTTTCTGAGCGCCCAGACTATAGCCGCTCGGCCGCGCCATTTTGACAGCATATCCTTCAGGCATGATAAATCTTCCTGGCCGTCTGCGGAGACGCATAGGCAGGCGTCTCCCGTGACATGGGCCATGCCGGCCCTTAGCGCGACATGGCTGCCGCTCCTTCTGCTCAGCCTTAAATAGGTCTTTCGCGCATCTCTTATCTGGCTGATTACTTCATCTACGTTGTCTGAGGAATGGTCATCAACTATAATAAGCTGGATTTCGCCAATATCGGATATGCCTTTAAGGGCCGAGAGAAGTTCCTGGCATGTAGAGACGATATTTTCTCTCTCGTTGTAAACAGGTATTATTACTGATACTGATAGATTCATGGTCTCACCTTCCGCATTATGCGTGCCGGGTTTCCGGCAGCGACTACGCCCTCATCAATGTCGGAGACGACATTGGAGCCTATGCCGATCATGCTTCTTTTTCCTACGCGGATATTATCCCGCAGTCTCGAACCTGAGCCGATATAACAATTATCTCCTATAATAACGCTGCCGGAGATTGTTACATTCGACCCTATGCAGCAATAATCACCTATTCTGCTGTCATGTGAAATAACCGTATTTGGCAGAATCACGCAGTGGCTGCCTATATTAACGCTAGCGCTTACGACGATATTCGCCATAAGCAGCGTATTTAACCCGATCTTTGAATCAGGGGATATCTTCACCGAAGGATGGATAATTTGGGCGAAGGTTTCGGATCTAAGAGCACCCAGGCCTTGAATTATATCGGCGCGTTTCAGATAGTTATCCGGATTTCCGGGTACCGCCAAGACCTGCGCCTCGGGAAATTTCTTTAAAATCTCCCTGCCGCCCAGGACCTTTACGCCGCAGCAATCCTTACCCTGCAAAGAGCCGTCCTCATCAATAAAACCCAGGATATCCCATTCGCTCCTTATTGAGTTAATGTCGAATATGGACATGAGGGCTTCCTTCGCATTGCCGCCGAACGGAAATATAATAAGCTTTTTAGGCATCTTTTATCTCACAGATAACTTTTTTGATCTCTCTCTTCTTCATGCCGCAAAAGAGTGGCAGGAGAATAACCGAATCGCGCGCAGTTTCAGAATTTTTCAGCGCTTTGCCCGGTAAGGCGTAGGCCTTCTCTTGATGCGCGTTCATAATACCTCTGCGTGTGGCGATTCCTTTATCAAGAAGAGACTGCATAAGGAGGTCTCTCTTGACAGGCGCTTCTTCTAAAACCCTTACCGGATAACTCTGCCAGTTAGTCCTGCAATAAAGGGGCTCTAAAGGCGATTTCAGCCATTCTATATCCTTAAGCCCTTCCTGATATATCTTAGCTATACCGCGCCTCTCCTCAAACATGCCGGGCATTTTCTTTAGTTGTTCTAACCCGACCGCAGCGTGTATATCCGACATCCTGTAATTATATCCTGTCACGAGATACTCCTCAAAGACTACCTTCTTCAAGTCGTGCCTTATCCTGTCGGAAATGCTCATACCGTGCTGCTTGAGGAGGCGCAGTCTTTTATCGAACTCATCGTTGTTCGTGGTAACCATCCCGCCCTCACCTGTCGTTAGTAACTTACGCGGATGAAAGCTGAAACACGCTATATCGCCGTGGGGCCTGCCGATCTTATCCCAGGTTGTACCGTTATCAATAGTAATCTCGCTTCCAATGGCGCACGCGGCATCTTCAACAACCGGAAGGCCGAATCTGCGCGAAATAGAGAGGATCGCTTTTAAATCACAAGGCGTACCCATTTGATGAACAGGCATAATAGCCGCAATCCGGCCCTGCCCTCTCTTCCCGGAGGCATTTTTGTAGAATAATCCGCCGTCTTTTGCTTCGCAGTCTTCCTTCAGTGTCTTCTCAAGGTTTCCGGCCGACATATTATATGTCTCCAGATCAATGTCAACAAAGAGGGGCTCCGCCCCGCAGTGGCGTATACTGTTTGCCGTCGCGATAAAGGAGTGGCTCACGGTCACCACTATATCACCCGGCCTTACTCCCACGCAAAGAAGCGCCAGGTGCAGAGCCGTTGTGCAGCTCGACACACTGCAGGCATACCTTGCCCCGACATACGATGCAATGGCATCTTCAAACTCCTTTACCCTGGGGCCTTGGGTTATCCAGCCGGAGGACAAGACCTTTGCTACAGCTTCTATCTCCCGCTTATCTAAGAAGGTCTTTGCGATGGGTATCATAGAAATATCCTCTCAATCCTTTAAAATTCGGTTACTTCGGCAAAGTCATACCAATAGACCCTGTCTTCCAAGAGTTCGAAATCTGCGTTAAAGATAGTGTTAAATACCAATCTAAATGTATTCACGGGAGTTATAGAATCGTATAGAAGCTCCCTTCCTTCCTCAGGCAGATAATAGGCGTTCAGAATACCCGACCTCTCTTTTATGCTGGTCTCTGTCTGCCTTGCCGCGACAGTGCCTGATTTAATCTTATACATCTCAAAAGCCGAGCCGTGGTCTGCCTGCAGTATAATAATGGGGGGTATTTCTGAATTCTTTAAAATCTGTTCGACCAATAATCTCACCTTCTTATTGACAAAACTGACCTGATTTAAATAATCCGCCTTAAACTCAGGCGACCAATTGTTGTTGACCAGCATAAAATTACCACTGTCTTCAAAGGTTTCAAATCTTGATCTCTCTGTCAAGGCGCTCTCTTTCCCGAAAAGATACGGAGGATGGGGACACACTATATGGGCAAAGATAAAGAAAGGCCCTTTAAGCCTGCTCCGGACTTTCGGAATCATATCGAAAGTCTCTAATATTCTCTTTCTATGCAGGGATATGTAATCAAAGATTTTCGTCTGTGTAAAGGGGTATAAGAGCGATGTCTCAAGTAGCGTTATTGTGAATTCATGGTACCCGCTTACGTTTATCTCGAAATCTACGCTGTGAATAGGCGCGGTATCGCTATAGCCGGAGGGGATATTAACGATCTTGTAGCCATGGCTCTTTAGAAGCGGCATCACCGTGTTTGACCTTACCAATTCAACGCTATTCTCACCTTTATGGATATATCTCATATTTAACGAGCATGCCAAGGATAGACATGTTGAGGTGTAATTTGTGCGGCCGTCTTTTGCGATATAGAAGCCTTTGTCGTTTAAATAATTGATAAGGCTCTTCTCGTCATAACCAAGCATATCCTTTAAGACTTCCGGGTTGGTGTAAGCGTCCAGAATTATATAATATATATCGGGCAAGACATTCTCTTTTTCCGCGGACTTAAATTCAATGCCTCCTGAGTCCTTTTTATTCCGGGCCTTTGCGCTCTCGTAAACACCGATATTAAATAAGGAGCTGATGATTACGACAGATGCGGTAACATTTAAGAAGCTGTTAAAACCATTTAAGGGACGCCGGATTTTCAAAAATATAAACGTGCTCAAAACTGTAATAAAGGCCCAGACAGGTAAGAGAAACCGATGTCGTCCAAGAGAGGCCCCCATTAAAGAGAGATTCCCCAGGCCGTGGTAAAAATGGCCGTAAGAGAAGAATAGAAGTAAGAATATTGAGACTATTATGCCCGCTCTCTTTACATCTTTAAGCGCGAAAGTCAAAAAAGACCATAACGCAATCGTAAAAAACAGCGAGATCGCGAGCGGCATAATAATCACCGTGATATCAACCTTGCCTGCATTATTAGAAAAGATATGGAGAACCGGAATAACCGCAAAAAGAAACGGGTGGATGATCCATTTTTTCTTCATAACGTTCTAATCTCCCTTGGCCATAAGATATAATATTCTCTTAGAATCCTTAATCTCTACGGATTTCCGGATTGTAAAATATCTTTTAAATGCACCTTCAAAGCCTTCCCTGTTATAATCATTGAATATATCTTCTCTTGTCGAAAGAAGCCTCTGGACCTGTGAATCGTCTTTAGGGATGAATTCGATGATAATGGCGTTAGAGATATCGCTGAAAAAGCGGGCGATCTTCTCAAACGGCAGATTGTTGGAGATGGCTAAATGGTGAACCAACGCGAGGGCCAGCGCCATATCTGCGGGGCCGCGTTTAAACAAAGAGGCCCTCTCTTTATTCTCCCAGCCTATATCGGGGCTTGGGTTCGTCAAATCGAGCACCAAAGGAAGGATATTGCTCTCGCTCTTTTTAATGGTTTCGAGATAGTTCTTCTCAACAGCCGCAGGATCGATATCGAAAGATATGGTCTCTATCCCTTTATCGCTGGCTACGCGGCCAAATACGCCGACATTCGCGCCGAGGTCCCACACAGTTTGCGGCTTAATCTTTTCTATAAATTCAGCCACAAGCTCTTTTTTATGTCCAAAAGCACCGGATGAATAATTGGTATCCCCGTAGTAATCGGCCCATTCTGTATCTTGAGTACGCCATTTCAACTTACGAATGCCGCCTTCCAGGCTATCTATAAGGCCGAGAAGAGACAAGTCGCCCATCATGCGCTTCTCTTTAGCCACCGCCTTACCGCCGAAATGTTTCTGCGCCTTAGCGTGAAGGAATATATGGGTAAGTATGAAAAAATT
>JADHWH010000052.1 GCA_016783555.1 Candidatus Omnitrophota bacterium
TTACCAGACAAGGAAAGTTTTACTTATCTTATCCGTCATCTCTTTCGGCCAACCTTTGGTAAGAGCGCCTTGGCCGCGTTCGATACTTACGATGGACCATTTTCGAGAATCTTTGTAATATTCAATGACTATTTCGATGGGCGCGCTGAAGGTGTAATAGTACTTACTTCTCGGCATATTTATTAATGGGAGCCGTTCGACATAGAGGTCTTCAGTGAGTTTTAAGGTGCATTTATGGCTGTATTTAGATTTTGCAAGACCTGTCTTTGCAATATCTTTACTTATATTTTGATATTTATAACTTCTTAAATAATAATCGTAATGGATACTTGGTCCGTCTTCGGTCAGCCATTCCCATTCTTGTTCTACGAGTCTATTAATCTCTTTATCTCTTTTTGCCGACTCCGATGCTATCCAGTTTCCTATAACCGCCTCTAACATTGCCTCAATTTGTTCTTCTTCCTCCTTCCCTTTCTCTTCTTTTTCTTGCTCAATCTCTTGCGCTAATTGTTTTAATTCTTTTTTTAACGTTTTTATCATTTCCTCCTTTTTTAGTCTTTCCATAAGCAAGTCCGCCATTTCATCATTACAAAGAGAAGACGGAGCGCAAGGACCCGCAAGGGTAATGCTGACACCAAGCAATATAAATAACTTCTTTGTTTTATTACTCATAGCTTTACTTTGCCTATACGCTACCTAATAGAAAGATATACCATACGTTTTGAAAACCGTCAAGGGCCATTATAACATACAAAATAAGGAAGCGGGAACAGCAGTAGCAGTAGCGGAGGTTTAAACCTCCGCTACTGCTTAAGTTCACATATTTAACATTGTTAAAAATGTGAAGTTAGGGGAGAAAAGATGGGGGGTATTGACAAAAGAGGAGAGTTATGGTATATTTAGTAACAAGCACATATGGTATAAATGCCGTGCGTACCATTTTTAGAATACATATTCTTTTTATCACACTTATAGTATTTACCGTAACACCTTTTACAAGTAATTATGCAAAACTTGATATCGGCCAAAGCTATTATAGAGAAACATAAGATTAGCTACCAGACAATTAATCATTATACCAATTTTGGCCTCTTAGATGTGGTGACGAAAAGCGGAAATGTCAGGATGTACGATGACGCTCAAGTCAAAGAACGGTTGGCAAAGATAGCGGAGCTGGTGAGCGAAGGGTATTCTCTGCGGTTAATTCGAAAGAAACTAATAGGAGTATAGCATATTATATGAGTTATTACAGCATCTTAAGTCTGGAGAGGGAGCCGTTTTCTACCAGCCCCGATCCTAAATTCTTCTATCAATCAAAAGAGCACAAATCTGCGCTTTATAGGATGCGCATCGGCCTTGCCTTAAAAAGAGGAATGAGCCTTATCTTAGGAGATGTAGGTACCGGAAAGACTACCTTGTCGAGAAGATTGGCCCAGCTCATAAAGATGGAGCCTAATTTTGAAATGACTATGATCCTTAATCCCATGTATGAATCCGAGAAGCAATTCCTTAAGGATCTAGTAGAGAGGTTTCACATCACAACCGGTTTCGATAATGAAGAAGAGCCGAAGATCCTGGATTACATGAAGGCCATCGAAAAATTTCTCTTCGAAACATCGGTTGAACTGCAAAAGACAATTGTGCTGTTAATAGATGAGGCCCAGAATATAAGCGACCCCTGCCTAGAAATATTGCGGTCTTTGTTAAATTACGAGACCAACGAATATAAAATACTCCAACTGATACTTATGAGCCAGATGGAACTTCTGCCCCGGCTTAGCAAGATCAAGAATTTATGGGACAGGATTGCGTTAAAATATGTAATCAACCCGTTAGAGGAAGATGAAGTAAGGGAGATGATAAACTTTAGACTGAAAGAGGCGGGTTTTGTGTCTCGCTATCCGTTGTTTAGTGATAGTGCCATAGCCTACATTTATAATTATACCCAAGGCTATCCCAGAAAGATCGCTTTGTTATGCCACGATGCCCTTGAGCATCTGGTTATGTATAAAAGAGAAATTGTAGATGAAAAGGTTATCCAAAATTTAATCGAAAGAGAGGTAAAGCCGGTTGGCGTACGATAAGATTTCTCCAGAAGAGAGATTATTTAAGGTAATTCAGGGAGGTAAAGCTGCTCCGCCTCACAAGGCGGCAAGGCGTCTAGGTATCAGGGCACTGGCCTTACCGGTGAAATTTCAAATTCATGAGTTGGATATAAAGGTTGTAAACATGGCGTTATCCTTTATTTTGATATTCCTGGCAATCGCCGTGGCTTATTATGCGATATACGCCAGCCCGTCCGTTGCTAAGATAACCGAAGTCGCATCGGCCGTTAAACCTTTATTGGCAAAGAAGGCCGATATAGAGAATTTCAAGCCGATGCCTTATTATCTTATGGAGATAGACAAAAGAAACATATTCCAGCCTGCGCCTAAGCTGAATGAGAAGGTCATTTCCTCCAGGGAGAGGACTAGCATGGAGGAATTGCAGGAGATTTCCGGAGACTTCAAGCTCCAGGGAATCTCATGGGGTAAGATGCCTAAGGTAATGATAAAGAGCGAAAAGGAAGACAAGATATATTTTTTAAAAGAAGGGCAGATGATAGGGGCAACCAATATTAAAGTAGAGAAGATCTTCAATAACAAGGTGATTGTAAGCTGTGAAGATGCCCAGATGGAACTTTTATAGCCTAACTTCACAAAATATGCAATGCATAAAATGTGAAGTTAAGGGGGGATGTTGAAAAGACTGTTTATTTTGATATGCTGTATTGCGGTAATGGCTGTAGGTGTTGGTACACGGGCCCAAGAAGCCGTTCGGTATAACAGCGTATCTAGTTATGGCTTTCCGGGGTTGGAAAATAAGATATCTTTGGACATCAGGGCTATGGATATAGTCCATTTCCTGAAATTCCTTGCGGTAGAAGGTAACCTCAATATCGTGACCTCAAACGGCGTGACCGGCCTGGTGAATCTTCTCATAAATGACGTAACCATAGGCGATGCCCTTGAGATAGTCCTGGCATTGAATAACCTGGCCTACGAAGTCAAAGGCAATATCATCAAAATCATATCCAGCGAGGAGTATAAGGCCCTTTACGGGGTGGACTTTTACGACCAGCGCCAGACTTTGGTATATAAATTGAAATACGCCTCGCCTACCAACGTCGGGACTATGCTTGGCAGTATAAAGAGCGACATCGGAAAGATAATATACGATGACTCGACCGGCACACTTGTTTTGATAGACACGCCGGATAAGATCAAGGAGATGGATGCGGTTATAAAAGAACAGGAAATGCCTACTATAACAAGAACACTACCTACAGAGACAAGGGTGTTTGAGCTCGATTACGGCTCTGTAGATGACATAAAGAGTGTAATAACAGAAGTGCTGACCGTCGACGTTGGGACGGTTCGCTCGGATAGCAGGACCAACAGCTTGGTAGTGACGGACCTGTCGCATAAGATGGAAGAGATAGAGACGATAATCAGGGCGTTCGACAGAAAGACAAGAGTGGTATTTATAGAAGCCAAGATAGTTGAGGTAACGCTGGCCGACACGTTCAAATGGGGCGTTGATTGGGACAGGATAATATATTTGGCCGGCGACATGGCAAGGTATACTATAAATCCCGAAGTCACCTTGCCGCTTTCGCTGACGGGTTCATTCGGCAAGATAACAGTTGATTCGGTTAGCAGCGAGCATTTTGACCTTGTGCTTGAAGCCCTCTCTACGGTTACGGAGACTAGAATACTGTCAAATCCGCACTTGATGGTTGAAGAGGGTAAAGAGGCAAAGATTGAAGTTACAGAAAAGCAGCCCTACCAAGAGGAGACCACCACCACCGCCTCAGGCGGCACAACGACCACTTCTCAAACGTATCAATGGGTGGATGTAGGCGTAACCCTCAATGTAACGCCGAAGATAAATGAGAAGGGTTTTATAAGCATGCTTATTAAACCAGTGGTGAGCTCCATATCGGAATGGTACGGCGGCGATGCCCAGGAAGCGGGTGCTGTTCCGGTTGTAAAGTCGGCTAATGCAGAAACTACGGTAACAATAAAAGACGGCACCACTATAATAATAGCAGGCTTGATAAAAGACAACAGAACAAAATCCGTCAACAAAATTCCGCTTTTGGGCGATATCCCTCTTTTAGGCGCCGCCTTCACAAGCAACAGCGATGACGTCCGGCGCACAGAGACAATAGTATTCCTTACTCCCAGAATTGTCAAAGGCGATGAATCTTTCTTGTTGATGAAAGACATGGCCAAACCGACGAAAGGAGTCCGAGAATAGAACACCAACTTTAATGCAACAAAACAGGTAATACCTGTTTTGTTGCATTAAAGTGAGAAGAATGGAGATAGCGATAGAAGGAGAAGGGTTATGCAGAGAAGAATAGCGGTTTTAATATTGGTTGCGGGTTGGTGCCTGCTGGTTGCTTTGGTTCCTCTGAAAAGCTACGCCTTGTGGGGCAGACAGGCAGATTCCGCAGTAGATAAAGAAGCGCACGATGAATCGCTTGAGAACTACAAGGGGCTTAAAGAAAAGTTTGATTCTTTAAGCGCGGATTATGAAGAATTAAAGGCCGCGCGGGAGGAATTGCTTAAAGAGTCAGCGGACCTTAAAGACAGAAGGAAAAAATTGCAGCAGGAAATAGATTCGTTGAAGTCAACCGTATCCGAAAAAGATAAAAGCATTGAAGAACTCCAAAGCGCCTTAATGAAAGATGCCCTAATAGATAAATTAAAAAAAGCACAGTCAGAAATAGAGGAATTACGGCGCTCCGATAAAAGCCTGAAAAAGGCCTTATCAGAGAACGAATCCTTAAAAAAGAGACTACAGGAGAAAGAGGCCGCATTTAAGGCCGCAGAAGAAGGACTTGAAGAAGCGAGGGCGATGATTAAAGGGCTTAAGCCGCTGGATAGAAAACTGAAAGAGACAGAGGATAGATTGAAAAAGGCGGAGTTAACCCTGCAGGAAGAGAGACAGCGATCGAAATCGGATAGGGACGCCTTGCTTGAAAAGACAGCAAGCCTTGAGCGCGAGCTTAAAAAGGCCCAGGCCCAGGTCCGGAAAATCGATAAACACGAACTCAAGAAGCTGAAAATAGAGAAAAACGCAGAGCTTGAGGCAGAGAGGCTAAGGATAAGAAGCAGGGAAGAAAAGCTTAGCAGCGAGCTTAAAGAGGAAAAAGAAGAGGTACTCTCTTTGAAAGGCAATATCAAAACTCTAAGTGCTGAAGTAAAATACGCCCGGCACGCGCAGAGGGCAGCGGAGCGTAAAGAAGAGCAGGTCCGCAAAAAAGTAGAGGAGACACTAAGCAAGTTAAATAAGGAGAGGCTGGATATGCATTATAATCTCGCCGTCGTCTTCGACAAAAACAGGATGTACGAAGATGCTGAACGGGAATACTTGAAATGTCTCAAGCTTAAGCCGGAGGACGCAGGCGTCCATTATAATCTGGGTATACTTTACGACGACAAGCTCAACGACAATAACAAGGCAAGGCGCCACTACGAGACATTTTTGGAATTGAGGCCCAAAGGGGATGATTCGTATAAGGTAAGAGAATGGCTGTATAACATTGTGCAGGAGAAAAGGATAGGCCCGGAAGTCCGTTAAGAAAGGCAGGTGGTATTTACCAGATGCGATTGAAGATTGTAGTTATGCTTGCCTTGGCGATATTGATTCCGACGGCCCTTCTGGCCTATTTCGGCCTGCATGCGGTAAGGAGCGAAAAGGAGATTGTGGAAGTCAGCATGCGGGAAAGGCACGAATTTATGGCCGAGGTTGTCTTGGGCGGGATTAACACAAAAGTATCCGGCATGTCGAAAGAATTACTGAAAAACAGGGCATATTTGGAATCGGTTCTTATCGGCGAGGCCTCGATATTTAAAGGCCAGACGGAGATTTTGGATAAAGACGGAAGGCCGCTTGGCAGGTCTTCCAGGAGTTTTGCCCGCAAGGAAAAAAGGTCGCAACAGCCGGTTATAAGCCGCCCTATACTCGACTTACCTTATACTTTGGCTATATATGAACGCTACCCGCCGCCCTTCATGGCCAAATTAGAAGAAAGAAAAAAAGGATTTTATTTTTATATATTCCTTATAGGTCTCTCAACCGTCCTTATCTTGAGCGGCACCGGGTTTGCCCTTTGGAGACTATCCCGGGAATGGCGCAGTGCGGAACTCAAGAGCGAATTTGTATCTATTCTCTCCCATGATTTAAGAAGGCCCCTTACTTCCATAAAAATGTTTGCCGAGATGCTTAGAGACGGCCGCATAACTGACGAGAAGAAAAAGGAAGAGTATTATGACATCATGCACAGCGAGAGCGAGCGCCTTACTTTACTTGCCAATAACATTTTAGATTTCTCACGCATTGAGAGAGGGAGAAACAGGTATAATTTTAAATACGAGGATATCTCCGCCATTGTCAGGGATACCATTGATCATTTCAATGTCTTTATGGGTGATGAAAATCGGAAGGTGGCCTTCTCTGTAGAGGACGAACTGCCGCAGGCAAAAATAGACGTAAATGCCATATCACAGGCTACGATGAACCTACTTACCAATGCCGCAAAGTTCTCCCCGGCCGACAAGGAGATAAAGATAAGGCTAAGGCGCGATAAAAAAAGCGTAATCATGGAAGTTGCAGATGAGGGTATAGGCATATCCAAGGAAGAGCAAAAGAAGATTTTTCGGAAATTCTACCGCATATTACGCTCAAAGGGGCATGATGAAGAAGGAAGCGGACTCGGCCTCACGCTGGTAAAATACATCGCCGAGGCACATAAGGGCCGGGTAGAAGTCGAAAGCGAAGTAGGCAAGGGAAGCAAATTTTCGTTAGTGCTACCCATATAACCTTTCCCCCTTAGCCTAACTTCACAAAATCAACATTGTTGAAAGTGTAAAGTTAAGATGAAGAAGATATTAATAGTAGAAGACGACAAGCATATCCTTACCGGGCTTGTGGATAATCTCACGGCGGAGGGCTACAAGACCATAATCGCCAGGGACGGCCAAACCGCCTTAAGACAGGTCAAAGAGAAGTGCCCTGAGCTTATCATTTTAGACATAATGCTGCCGAAGCTAAACGGCTTTGAGGTCTGCAAGGAGCTAAAAAGGGGCGGCGTCAATATCCCCATCATTATCTTAAGCGCCAAGGCGCAGGAGTCGGACAAGGTATTGGGATTGGAACTGGGCGCAGATGATTATGTCACTAAACCTTTCAGCCCGCGCGAGCTTTTAGTGCGGGTAAGGGCTGTCTTGAGGCGCTCTACCCAGCCTCCGGAGCCCCGGGAGAAATATGAATTTGATGATGTAAAGATAAATTTTAAGCGTTATGAAATCTTTAAGAAGGATGTAGAAATTAAGCTCACCGCCGCCGAATTCAAGGTGTTGAAGCTCCTCATTGAGAACAAAAGCGACCCGGTAAGCCGCCATAAAATCCTTTCAGAGATATGGGCAGAGAATGTCACCACCCGCACCGTAGATACCCATATCTGGAACCTCCGCAAGAAACTCGAAGACAACCCTTCCGAGCCAAAGCACATCATCACCATCCACCGCATCGGCTACAAATTCATGGAATAGAGAGAAGCTAAGGATTTGAACGGGGTAAAATACCTGGCTTTTGGTTTTTATTCTCTTAACATTTTTTTGACAAACTCTTGAGATCTCCCTGACAATCTATTATACATAATAGTATATACTTGATAATGGATGCGAGAGGAGGGGCGAAGAGAAGATGAAGCCCAAGACAATAATGCAACAAAACAGGTATTACCTAAAATGTATCATTATTGTTTTTTTGGTTATTGGTTTCGGGTTGCTGGTTTCTCTCACTGGCAATTGCTACGCCAAGCCGGATAAGGCGGCCTTCGTCTCTAAGATAGTATACAAGACAGATGGCCAGGGTGATTACGAATTTGACGAAATCAAAGCACCGGCGACTTATGAATTTACCACTCCTCACGAGACCGACGGCATCGTATATAGTATTACGTGCAGTTATACATTTACAGGCAAAGTGACTATCGAGTTGAGCACGACCGGCCGGGCCGGGGATTATATTCCTGTTGTAAACGGCGTGCCCTTGGATTTAGCCGGGCATAATACAGGCAAGGAGATTATCTGGAGGGCTACCTTAGCGGAAGGCAGCACCCTTACCGAGGTGGTTATTACATACATGGATGCCTCGGGCGTGGTCGGCAGTTTCGGAAACCCGGATTTATCCGGGTTTTTGTTTAGGAAACCGGTTTATATAAAATTCCCCTCACCCTATCCCTCTCCCCAAGGGGGAGAGGGAATAGAGGCGGTTTCTGTCTCTCCCCAAGGGGGAGAGGGAATAAAAGATTTATTCCATTATCAGCTCCCGATAAAGATAGGCGAATCGTCTAAGAGCGAAGGCTGTGATGTATGTCTGAAAGGCGTAATCCAGGCCGATTTTGCCGATTGTCGTTTTACATTAACCGATCAAGAGACTCTCATTCCGCATTATCTCGAAAGCATAACCGGAGAGTCGCCAAACCGCGCCGCTAAGTTTTATATAAAGATACCCCAGCTTCCGGAAGAGGGCCTGCTTGTATATCTTTATTACGGCAATTCCGATGCCGCGGACTTATCAAGCGGAGAAGCGGTTTTCGATTTATTCGATGACTTTGAGGGGCCCGAGCTTGATACAGAAAAATGGGATGTCGCACTTGATGACGAATTAAGCTATACCGAGGTTTTTAATTCAGAACTGCGGCTGGACGGCGCCAGGATTACATCCAAGGGTTACGGATTTTCCAGCGGCATAATCGAATTCAGGGCCAAATCGACTGCGGCGGCCATTGAGGGCATTATTGGAGAGTATGCCGGCTATTCTTCAAGCTATCCAGGCGCCGAGCACGCCATCGCATTAGGAAGGTCTGTTAAGTCAAACGACCCCAAAGCCATAACCAGCAATAAATATTATAGTTATAGAATAATAAAAGACGACGAGGATTTGACATTCCAAAGATACGACGAAGCCGATAATTTAGAGGCAGAGGCGCAATACGCAATAGGCCTGACGCAGAGCGTGAATATCGGCCTGTATGCCACCGCGGATTTATTAGGGTCGTATTTCGATTACATAAGAGTGCGCCGGTATGCGGCTTCTTCGCCGACAGTGGATATAGAAAAGACCCAAAAGGCGCTCGAAGAGGTGCCCAATATAGCTGAGTTTAACGGTGTCACCATAGCGCCGGACGGCGATTTGGTATTGGGCGAGGGTATAGCCGAAGGCGAATATATATCTCAATTGATAAACAGCCCCTTCAAGGCCCGCGTCATTGTTCCAAGCTGGGTAGGCGAAGGGGCGGCAATGGACATCTCCGCCGAAGAGTACGCCAAATATAGAGAGTCTTGCGTAAGCGGCGCATACTATTATGCCTCCAAAGACGACTTTACCGCCGGCGACAAGCTACGCTGGCGCGCCCGGTTTACAGGAGACGAAAGGTCACCCTCGTTAATGCAACAAAACAGGTATTACCTAAAATGTTGCATTAAGGAGTTTAGGATGGATTTCCGGCCCGGCGATATTGAGCTTGTCAAGCCCAACGGCGGCGAATACCTGACAGGAGGCGTTGAATATACGATTGTATGGGATGCCTATGACTACGAGCCCTCTTACAAATTCAAGCTATATTATTCCATAGACGGCGGGAAGACCTATAATGCGATTGCCACGGTTGCGAATAAGGCGAGGTATGTGTGGACTGTCCCCTCACCCTACCCCTCTCCCCAAGGGGGAGAGGGAATGGGTGAGGGGGCCGATAAATGCCTCGTAAAAATAGCCGACTCGCTCGAGCCCGGCATTTACGACGTCTCCAATGCCTATTTTGCCATTGGCCTTGAAGCACCTGAGGAAACCGTGGAGGAAGAAGAGGTTGAAGAGGAGGTAGTTGAGGAAACAAGCGAGGAGATTGAGGAGTTGGCCGAAGAAGAAGAGGAAGAACCCGCACAGCGGCCGGGCACCCAGCTTTACGAGCTCCTCATCAAAGTCGGCGATAATGCCGGCTATGAGGAAGGCGACATAGTAATGGTAAAACCAGCCGGCTTTATCTGGGGTAGAGACGAAAAAAATAGCGATAAGTTCGCAATAGTAAGAGCCTATTTAACCGAAGAAGAGGCCGCAGAATTAATGAAGCCGGAGATGGGAGATAGGTACGATGGGTCAGGCAAGCTGGTCCGCAAGGTATTGAGGCGGAGAAAACACAAGGTCGATTTAGAAACAGCAGGCGTTATTAAGAAGAATTTGTTTGGTATGCGCCGGCTTCTGCGGAGCCAGCCGTTTGTGGACTTAGAGACAATCGAAGCAAAGCCTGCCAAACAGCCGACGTTTATGGAGCGGCTGCGCGAGCGTATCGGCACGCGCGGCAAGGTCACGATAAAGGAGGCGCAATAGCAATGAAGACTCAACTTGACAAAATCAACCCAGCCCCTGCACGCAGGGGCTGGGTTAAAAATGTGAAGTTAGGCAGAGGCGGAGGGCCTATTAATGATGGACGTGTTTGTGCTTGCTCTGGCGGCTGCCGAAATAGACAAGGCCGACCGCTACTAAGAGGATCGCTATTGCAACAATCATCATTATCATGGTTAATTACCTCCTTGAGATGGGTAGATAGAGAAACTTCCAACGATGAACGCGAAACATATAATTCCAAGAATTACTCTCAACAAAATAGGAAACCTTTCGAAGAAATAACTTGCCACGCCTACGGTAAAAAGGGCTATACCCATATTGGCAATAGTGCGGGCAATAAATTCACGACGTTTGTCGGTGAGGATATATTCCATCGTCGTAAAAGTATATCATTTAAAGAAAGATTTGTCAAGGTAAAGGAACCGAAGCCGAGGAAGGCGAAGGCTTAACTTGAAAATGTGAAGTTAGGCAGGGAAAGAGGCGAGTAAGATGGCGCGGTGGATACTGAAAATTCTGGGGAAGAGCGGACGGGCGAGAATAGCCCTCGTGATAGGAGTGCTTACCGTCATCTTCGTGCTTAACTTTACATTTTCTGCATTGCATAAAATGTCAAGTTATGAGGTGGCGGCGTATGCGGCCACCGAGTCGACGAAGCTCATCCGCGCCGGGCAGACGATATCGGCGATAAGCCGCGGGGGCGGGGTCGTTACGGTTACCCTCTCATCCAATTACCCCAACAACAACTTAAAGCCGTCCCAGTCCATAGTTATAGACACCGGCACAGGCGGCACGGCCTCGTTCAACGGCACGTTCACTATTGCCGGCGTCACCTCGCAGACCAGCTTCACCTACGCGCAGTCCGGCACGGACGAAACGGGCACAATTGGCACCAGCCCCTACGCGGGCGGGGACTACACGACCCTCACCACATGGGAAGCCGCAGTAGCAGCCGACCTCACCGCAGGCGGCGGCACTATAGC
>JADHWH010000053.1 GCA_016783555.1 Candidatus Omnitrophota bacterium
TAATAGATATTCTGTACCCTCTGTATGGGCACAAAAATCCTGTGAGATTGTTGCCTGGCCGGAAAAGATCGAAATATGGGCGCAGGGCGGAAGGATAGCAATTCATAAACGCTCTTTTGATAAAAGAAAACTTATCCAAGATCCTTTACATGCTGAGATGCTTTTTAATAAAACATCTCCTCAATTCAAAATGAAGCGTATCTATCAGCTTATGCAGTCTATGGATCCTGCCTTAAAATACTTCCTGCTCAATCAGGAAGATGAGGCCATAGGCATGCAGTGCGCCTATCATTTATTTAGACTCTTAAAGAGCCATTCTAAGAGTATGCTTACATCCTGCGTGAGGGAACTGAATAACATGAAGTGTTTTAAGCTAAAGGCCCTATTGAGCCTCTTAAAGCTGCCTCAACCAAAAGAAAACGATCCTATCTGGCCAAAGGATACGAATCTTTTAAACCTTAACTATGAAGAAAGGAGTTTAGACGACTATGATGAGCTTAGCTGAACTATGGAAAGATTTAAAATTCGCCTCTGATTATAATAACCTCACTGCCTCTCAAAGACAAATCCTTGAGCCTATCTTTTATGAAGAATCCCAGGCCCGTGAACTAAGGCGCATATCTTATTTAATGAAGAGATCCGGCTTAAAACGTATTAAACGCATTGAGGATTTTGACTGGACATTTAACCCTAAAATCCCCCGCGATAAGATTATGAGGTTTTTTGAATCCAGTGACTGGGTTAAGGACGCGGAAAATATAGTCTTTATAGGGCCTGCAGGCGTAGGCAAGTCACATCTCGCGGATAGCTTATGCTATAATATGATCTCACAGCAAGGCATCCCCACTACCCGCATTACCTGCTTCGATTTGGTGGAAAAACTCAAGAAAGGCCGCAATAAGTATAATCTCCTCAATTATTATGCCAGTGTAAAAGTCCTGTGTCTGGACGAATTAGGATACGTCTTCCCCAGCCAGGATCAAGCCAATGATATCTTTCAGATTATCTCCAAACGCAGTGAAATCCTGCCAACGATTATTACTACCAATCTCATTCCTTCCGGGTGGAGCAGAATATTTGAAGCTTCAACTGCTACGGCTATCCTTGACAGGTTAAGCTTTAAAGGGACTTTTATTACTTGTGAGGGGAGGTCTTATCGAAGAAAACGGTAGATATATATCTTCATAACCATGGTAAATCAAACAGGCCTCTATCTAAAGGCTTTATACGGATACGTCTGCCCTATTAATGGAGCCACCATTATTATTTTTGGCCCGTCTTTGAGTATTGCCTACACCATTTTTAGGCCTCCCGTAGTTATGGATATTATACACCATTTTACACCTTAACTACTGGTCTAGAAATTGGGGAGTATTACACCCTAGGCGGGATATGCTGGATAAGTAGTGCTATAAACTCATATGCTGTCACTTTATTATATACCTTTCTGTCTGTAGGATGTTCCTTGTACCAATACCTCACGTATTCTCCATCGTAATCTGTTATTCGATATAAGGCTATTGGCGGTGACGCTATATATTTTATCAAATATCCTATTATATCTGTCTTTCTTACTTTTTCTTTCTTTGCCCTCGCTATAAATCCATACTCCTCTGTCTTCTGAAAAACTGCATCTATTGTCCTAAGTGCCTGCGGATTCTCCCGCAGCTCTTTCTTTAACGACGTTAATAAAATATATCTCCATTTCTTCCGCAGTATCCTATAGTCAAAGTAATAAAACTTGTGCCACTTGTTTTTCTTGTCTAACCCACCTTCTGTTGCCAAAAGATGCAGATGTGGATTCCATGTAGATCTACGTCCGGCTGTCTGTGTAATGAGTATAATACCCAACTCTATATCCCTGCCTTTTAAACACACCCTCGCAAGTTCTTGTATCAATTTTGCTCCACAATCCGCTAAAAGCTTCAGCATCTTTCCATTATGAAAATATTCCCAAAGTTCACTCGGTATAGTTAATATGATATGCCGATGTTCTACCTTGGCAAAAATAGTCTGTCTCATCTTCTCTACCCACTTATCTATATATACCTTGGAACATCTAAGACAAAACCTTGACTTGCAACTAAACGGAACCCTTTTAATATGTCCACAGCTGCAACGGTATTCTGCATAACCTTTGGAAAACATGCCACAGCCCATCATCTTTTGGACATTTGTCTCTATGTTCTCATCTACAAGATTAGGGTGGAAGCATTTGAACTGCTCCCAGTGGTCACTGAATATCTGGATAAGTCTGTTTTTGTAATAAATAGGGTGATTGTCTAACATAAGATTATCTCAATTATAGCATATTTTGAGATTAGAAAGGGTGGTATAATTTCCTATGCTATTAAAACTTATTAGAAAGGTCCTTCACTTCGCTATAAGGCTCCTATCCGTCGCTTTATTACGCTCGTTCAGGATCAAATCCGCCTTCGGCGGATTTGGCTGCGCTAAGCTGTAACACTGTTAAGCCTGCTCTACGGCTCCCCGTATTGGACGAGTTTCGCAACTTTCTGGAGGAGTTTAGGATTCTTAGCCTATTGAAAATAAATAGGTTGTGGGATCCCAACTAAGAAATTTCGCTATTACGCATTCTTTTCTGCTATATCTCCGATAACCGGTAATTTAAACTTCTCGCCCTGGTAGGCTTTGATCATCAATATAAACCATAGAATAATCCCGGCAAGCCACAAGATTGCTGAGATAAGGTTAAATAGAGGCATGAAAAAATATAATCGGATTGCTATGAACATCCATGTAATTATAGAAAGTGCTATTCCTATTACGAAAAACCCTCCGAAGGTAATGATTGATTGCATCGCGTGAAAGCGCACAAATTTATTATCTTTCTCGATAACGTAGAAAATAATACCTGTTATGAAGCCCAATATGTAGCACAATAACGCCGCCATTTCGGCATGGATGCCGGTAGATGTTTTTCCAAGATTTGCTTTTTTCATCAGCAACCTCCCTCTTTTAACATAAAACCTTTGTCATTAAGCTACCTTTTATAGAACAGTTATTCTTTTTTTGACTCATTCTCAAGGCCTTTCTTTTTTTCCTCTATGGCATTTTTCAACAAGGCCTTATCTTTCGCGCTCCATCCGGTTGTATCTATTTTTAGTTTCTCTAGTTCTTTGGCCGATTTAACTTTTGACACGCTCTTAATCGCGTTCTGAAATTTTATTTTCATCTCGGTTGCTATCTTTGCCTCGGCCTCAGCCTCTTTTTTCTTTTGTACCTCTAGCTCGGCCTTTTTCTGGGCTTCAAGCTCCTGTTTTTTCTTGAGTTCCTCGGATTTTTTCTGCGCCTCTAATTCTTTTTTCTTCTGTGCCTCAAGCTTCTTCTCGGCTTCTAATTCTGCCTTCTTTTGTGACTCGAGTTTTTTCTGCGCTTCAAGCTCCTTTTTCTTCTGCATTGCCTCGGCCTTGCGCGTCGACTCTTCCTCTTTTTTCTTCATCTCGAGCGCCTTTTGTTCGGCCTTAAGCTTCTTCTCGGTTTCTAATTCAGATTTCTTCTGGGCCTCGAGCTCTTTTTTCTTCTGTGCCTCAAGCTTCTTCTCGGCTTCTAATTCTGCCTTCTTTTGTGACTCGAGTTTTTTCTGCGCTTCAAGCTCCTTTTTCTTCTGCATTGCCTCGGCCTTGCGCGTCGACTCTTCCTCTTTTATTTTAATACCTTCGTCTGCCTTTGCGGAGGTTTTTTGTTCGGCTTTATCTTCACTGTGTTTGCCAAGGTCAGTTCCCGTTAGCCCTCCCTGGGTTTTAGTAATCGTTCCTTCCGGCCGCGGTTCTTGAATGCTGTTGTCAATATAAACTTGAACAGTCTTTACTTCCTGACCGCCGTTTGAATCTGTTACGGTGAATTTAGCCTCATAAGGGCTGTTGCCCTTGAAGACCTTGGTTGTACGCATATAGGTGTGCGTTACATTTTGCTCCGTTGGTCCGGAACCTGATACCGCCGCGTCGGGCTCGTGCCTGTCGCCGAAGTTAAGCGTCCAGCTCGCGATAGGGTAAGCTCCTTCGGTGGCTTTGATGTAAAAAGATTGTTCGTTGGCTTTGTTACGCGTCTCGTCTTTTGTAAGTGTTATCTCCGGATTTTCCCTTATAACCATTACCATCTCACTCAGGTAGCCTGAGTAGGTCTTATCCTTAGTCTCAAGAGTGAACCAGACCAGGAGTTCATACTCGCCTGGGTTTCTATAGGTATGCGTAATTGTGGTAAACTCTTCTAATTTGTTTTGGACATTTTCTTCTTTCGTCGCGACACGCGATAGTGTTGAAGAGCCGGTACCGTCTTTCCAATATACGAGAATTGATGCATCGCCGCTCAATTTATCGTAATTAATTACGCGTATTTTTCTTGTACACTCCCGGCCGGCCATAACAGGAGACGGGGTAAAAGTGCCGTAAATCTCCCAGCTTGGTTCCTCAGTCCCTGCTACAGTAAACTCTTTTTCCCTACTTGCTGATAAGCCGGATTCGTCCTCTGCGGTCACTATAAGTTTAAATGCACCCGCCTCGCTCGCGGTGAATGCAGATTTCTGGCCTTCATTAAGGATTTGATTCGTTTTGTATTCTTTCTTTTCATAGACAATTGTTTCTTGGCCGTCAGACATGCGATGAAGAATTACCTTCAGGGCGCTAATATTGCCTTCCGGGTCATTTACACTGAAAACCGGAATAACCCGACTGTTCAAAGTAACTGTATCCGGTATCATACTACCCCCTTGTATCGTTGTGATAACCGGCGGTTTTGGTTCGGCTGCTGTCCATATCTCTATAGCTGTAGGGGTTGCTAACTCTTGGCCTTGTGTATTTTTAGCCGATATATGCAGGCCATAAAGGCTTTTGGGATTAAGGTTTTCTAAGGTAAAACTTGTTGTATTTCTATCGGTAATCTCAGTTGTAGGAAGCAGCCGTCCCTCGATAACATATTTAGCAAATTCCTCCTGGTAAGGATACTTATCCCATTTAAAAGCCACCGAATTCATGGTTATATTCTCAGCTCTTAGATTCCACATATCGCCTCCGAAGAGCACAAAATCCCTAAAGTCACTTTGGGATTCATTCCCAAATGTATCCTTGGCTTTTACATTTACCTGGTGAGTACCGGCAACTTGATAAGACCATTCCTTTAGGTGAACATGGTGCGTTGTGCCGCTTCCCGAAGTCGAAGTGCCTGTCGTCCAGGAATCATAACTTAAGCCACCGGTAGGTAGGCGATATTCAACCATTCCGATTGCGCCTTCTTCGTCGGTGTCAAAGCTCACCTCGCATTTGAGCGACTCAAGCTGTTTTATTGAAACGTTAGAAATAACCGGCGCTCTCGTATCAGTTTCGCATAGAACCACTATATCCTTTGTTTCGCCGCTCTGTACAGAAACAGTTTCTTCCTTTACGGGTATATTCGTAACGCCCTGGGGTTTTATTTTCACAACGACTTCATGTGTAAGATCATCCTGAAAATCATAGGTTATTGACGCCTGTCCCTGCGTATTTGTGACGCGCAGGTCTCCGAAAGGAACGCCGTCTTCTTTAAGTTCTACGACCGCTCCCGACAAAGGGGTAGTCGGGTTCGTTTTTGCCGTTATGCTCAGGGTTGTTGGTTTTGCGGCAAGAATACATTCCGGCGCAGAAAATAACCCATAATTAGTTGACGCGGTAATAGCTTTTGTGACATATTTGTCTTTACTTACCGTAACAAAGACAGTGCCGTAAACCCGTGGGTTCTCGAATACATAATGCCCGTTAGAGTCTGTCGTAGTCTGCGCATCTAACGAGTCACAGGTTACAGTGGCGCCGCTTATCGAATTACCTGACACGTTATACACGTACCCGCCTGGTGAGGGTTTTGGCGTAAGATTGAGCACAACATCGGGAAGTTCTCCTTCAGCGCTTTGAGAAACAGCCAGAACCGATGAATCCATATTCTCGTAACGTTGGTGATTCAAAACAGAAAACTTATATCTTGAGCCTCTTTCCAGGCTAATAGGATCGGTATAACCGGTTTGTTTTGTACTCAACGCAAGTAAATAATCGACGTTACCGACTTTTGTAACTGTAACCGGCACATATCCGACCGGGTTTCCGGCTTCTTTAGCTAAGACTTTTAACGTTGCCGGGAGAAACATGGGAAGCGTCCGGGTATTACCCACATACCCCAGCGTGAGCAGGCCTCCCGGATTCTTCACCGGATCATCATCCTTAAAGGTGTAAGACCGTACTATATAGTAATAAAGCGTATCGGGCAGTCGGTTAGGCACAGTTATGGAATGAATGGTTTCAAGCTCTCTGTCTCCTTCTACCGCATCAAAATAACCGGCGGTCACCCCGCCTGATTTCTTGACGTATGATACATAGTCCGACCTTATATCTGGCACGCTTGAAACAAAAATTTCGGTTGAGGCGGGTACGCTTGTCTCCCAGGTAAAATCTATTTTGTTCTTATTCGGGGTTGCAACAATATTATACATGGAGGAGCTACCCTGGGACATTTTCTCATTAGTACCTAAAGAATCAGATAAGGCTTTAGTTCGCCCGCTCAAGATTTCGCTTGTAGCTATCAAATTTCCCTGCTGATCCGTGGCCTTTACCTGGAAAGTATAATCTGTCTCAGCCTCTAAACCGGTTATCGGGATAGCATGCGCCTTAATCGGCGTAGATTCCGAAAAAACCTCATGAAAATTATTAGGCCCCCAAACATCTACAACGCCTATTAACGGCATATCCCTGCTGCCAAAAAACATAGTCGCCGAAACAGACCCCATATGCACATGGTAATCGCCGGCTGCTTCGTCATTTTGAAGTATTGGTATGGAAGTTTTGAATTCATCTTGCCCGACACTTTGGGTGATTGTTTTTTGCGTCACGGTATTTGTAGAATCTATCAGGTCTAAGTCGGGAAAGAGAGAGAAATTCACTTGAAAATTAAGTGTCTGGTAAAGCTTGAAGTGATACCCTACATCGGTCACCGCAATTTGCAGCGTATCGCTTGTTGAAGCAAAATAGGGTATATGTATTTCAAACTCCTTCCACTGGGAAGAAGACGTTATTGTAAGCGGCATCGTACCATAGGTTTTTCCCGGCACGCTGTACCACAACATGAGCTCAATTCTTTGGCCCTCAACTTTAAAGTATGGATCCCCTTCTATCGCTAAACTGGCTAACTTGGCTATTTTATCCACTCCGCTGCCGAGTTTTCCCTTGATGCTATCTGTGCTCATAAAAACCTTTAAAGTGTTGATAGCGGAATCGGGAATCTTACTATATATTTTATTCACCATAGATGTTTTTATAACATCGTCTCCGGCCACATCCTCGGTAAGATTTATCAGTGTTCTTGTATCATGATATTCCTTTGAGCTGCCCAGCGGGAGGGTATTATTTCCGTTGTCTTTTACCGAATCCATGTTTACCCCGATCTGGTCTCTAAGGCGTACTACCTGGCTTCCAAACTTCGGTATGAAACCCAAAAGATCCCAGAGGTTATAATCGATATCAAACCAGGGCAGGAGGTCATCCGGCAATCCCGACACACCCACGAACCCTACCTGCAGCGCGCTCGGTAGATATAACCCAAAAGCGCTTTCGAACGCCTTCCCTTCTTCTGGCGCTATGGGCTCTGCTTTAACTTTAAGCTTAAAGCGGCTTCCGGCCTTTACATCCGCGGGATTGTATTTAAGGGTAACCTTCATCGGGCACTTCATGTTAATGCTAAACGGCGAGAATCTAGCCCCTATTTTTCCACGCACGATAAAGTGGGCTGGCGGAAGCCATGGGCTCCAGTGAGTATCAGACGGGGGCCCGCCGTAATTCCATGTGGGGCCGGAGAATTCATGTATTTCCTCCTCATCTGTCGCCCATGACATGAAGGGATTTCCAAGTAAAAGTGTTACTATAAGTAATAAAAAAACGATTCTATTTTTCATGTTTACCTCTTTCTTAATATCATTACATCAGCCGGTCATATTTTGAGCCGAGCTTATAAGATTCAACTATGATAATCTGTTTTTTAAAATCTATCCGGAGCGCTATGGAATATGTCGAGCCCGCCGTATGCTTAAAAAACGACATTGCTGCCCACGATGTAGCAACAGTCGGCTTTGTACCCAGCCTTATACTTGGATCGAAATTGACTTTCTTGAGAGCTGCATGCAGCTTTCGAACGTTAGTCTCATTGAGCATTTGACGCACCACATATTGCATCGAGTTTAAGGTTACATCTCCATCACGGTCCGAAACCGGCTCATTATTTTGCTCTACCCTTTTGGCCTCGCCAAACTGCTGGACTAAAACCGGACGGATAACAGCATCTAGATTTTTTAAAGCTTGACTCTCAGGATTTATGTCTCGGGATGAATTAAATTTAGGATTGTCTTTGGCAACGCTCTTAACCTCGGCGGATTTCTGAGCGGCTTGTTTTGTCAGCTGCTCCAAGCCAGCCTGAGACACATATTTGGTGGGTTCATCGCCTTCTTTCTTGCTGCAACCGGTAAAAATTAATGTTGCGGCAAGAAATACCAAAACTAATGCAAGTCTGTACATCCCCCCCCCCTTTTTTTTTATTTCCCCAAGGAAGATTTTAGGATATTATTTATATATTTGAAATGCTGATTTGTCGTCGTTTGGAGTTTATTTTTTATTGCCGAGTCAATCTGCAATCTATCCAAACTTGCAATAAACTTTTCTGCAGCAGAATTCGGCGTACCCCCTGAAGCCATCAGGTTAATTGCCTCACTGTATGCGGAAGCGGCTTTAGATGATAGTGTGTTTTTGAGCTCCGGGATCCAGTTTTTAGCCTGGGATGCGGCCTGGGAAATCTTGTCCTTCTTCTGCATAAACATATTTTTCATGTTGCCAAACCAGGAAGATTTCGTTGCCTGCACCTGCTGCATTGTGTCCCTTGTCTGCCCCATGAGATCGGTCAGCTTTTTCTGTTGTGATGCAATCAGCAGACTGACCAATTCTGCCGCGTAGCTGATCGACAAAGGTTCTATCTTTTCAATTACCCCAGAATTTCTAATCGCGGGATTTTCACTTAATTTCTTTAGACCTTTTTCCACAAAAATACTATGCAACCTTGCTAAATCCTCATTTGCTGACTGCGCGAACAAAAAAGAGATACCGCTGCCTACAAGTAAAAAAATACACACCAGCATAATGGTAATGTGCCTCATGCCTTCCTCCTGTTATTTTAGGATTATCCCCTAAATATTAATCTAACCTTGATTATAGATATGTTCTCGCGAATAATTTATATCTCTCCCTCTGGAATTTGGTAGGTACTTCAGTAGCTAAAGTTCTCGCTATTCGCTCGGACTTTTTAACGCTACTTCAGTATCAAATCCGCCTTCGGCGGATTTGGCTGCGCCAGGCTGTGTATGTTATAACTCTGTCTTAATGCAATTAAGTCTATTATATAGACCATGCCGCCGAATTACACACCGATATCCTCATTCCATAATCCCGGATTAGCAGCAATGAAATTCTTCATCACCCGGATACACTCATCATTCTGCAGCACTTCTATCTGAACACCGCGGGAGCGAAGCCACTCTTCCTCTCCCAAAAAAGTACGATTCTCTCCAATAACTACCTTCCGGATGCCATAGAGAACTATGGCGCCGCTACACATCGGACAAGGCGATAGCGTGGTATATAGAACTGATTCTCGATAAACCTGCGCTGGTTTTCTCCCTGCGTTTTCCAGCGCGTCCATCTCGCCATGTAAAATGGCGCTTCCTTGCTGTACCCGCCGGTTATGGCCACGGCCGATAACCTGTCCGTTATGAACAAGTGCCGAACCAATAGGGATCCCCCCTTCTGTCAATCCAATCATTGCTTCTTCCAGCGCTATTGTCATAAAAACATCCATATGTCTGCTATTTTTGTTTCAATAGGACAATGCCGCTTATTATAGAGAATATTATCGTTGCATAATTATAGATAGACCAGAAGATGGCATTATTAATGACCATGCCAACGATTGTGGAAATCGCCAAAATCAATAACAATAACCCAATTACTTTGTTATTTTTCATTTTTCCTCCTAAGTTTTACCAGTTATTAAGAAAGCAACCGCATTTTCAGGTAACAACTTTTATTGAAAATTTTGAAAGAGACTTATATAGACTCAGGTGAATTTTTGCCACTTCTTCCCATGAAGTCATATGTCTGAACTGTTCAATCCTTGTTATTATGTAATTTTTAAAAATCGGGTCTTCAAGCAGTCTAAGCGCAGTTTTTGCCATTCCATCCGTATTATTCGGCAACACCAGCAACTCATCACTTATCTCTGATAATTCTTCAAATTTCGGAAGCCTTGAGGCAATTAACGGCCTTCTTGCGCCCAGCGCCAGATGAAGAACGCCGGATATAGCCCTGTTTTCTTCATGATAAGGAAATAGTACTACATCAGCAGCCCCCAGCAAATACGGCAAATCTTCATTCGAGCAATACATCTTGTCATATAAAACATATTTTTTTAATCCCATCTCTTTTATTTTTTTAGGGAGAGACTTTGCATATTTTCTATCCGAAGGATTGGCGTTAGGCGCAAGACCACCTGAGATATGGAGACGCACGTCGGTTCTTGTCTTTAATATCTTCGCAAAAGTTTTAAGCGCTACATGTATACACTTGTGTTTTTTTATGAAACCGAAGCAAACAAGCAGTTTTACATCTGGAGGTAATCCTAATCTTTTTCGGGAAATACTTTTACTCTTATTAGTAATCAATGTGCCATGGGGAATAACAGTAATTTTTGATGCCGGCACGCCGATACGGTTGAGTATCAGGCTCTGTGAAACAGAATGTACTATAATATTATCAACAAGCTGCGATAATCTGGCAACATAAGATTCTTCAATTTGGCCTCTTTTTGAAAATTGGGCAGGAATCAGGCAATGAAATGTTATTATTTTCCTGGTATTTTTGCCTAACTTATGTAAAAGCAATAACAACCGTTCATCAAATCCGTATATTTTATACTCATGCTGAATATGCAGTATATCGATATCATTAGTATGTTCAAGGATTTGATCTGCATAATTCTTTTTTCTGTTCCAGCAGGGAATGACTTTATATCTTTTCCTTTGACGAGGGACAGATTCATCTTCAGTAAGTATTGTGATATCAGAAGACGAATCAATTTTTTTTACTGCCTTTGCAAGATAATATGAATATGCCGCTATGCCACATTTTTGCGGTACATAGGGAGAGACGTAAGCTACTTTCATTTAAAACTCCAATATTCCATTATCTTAAAATAACCCAAGCACATCCTTCATGTCCGCATAAGCAACACCGATCACTGTATCCGCTGCTCCGTAGTAAACAAGCAATTGGCCGTCTTTTTCAACACAGCCGCAGGTAAAA
>JADHWH010000054.1 GCA_016783555.1 Candidatus Omnitrophota bacterium
GTGAATCATCTTTTGTTGACGATGTCACCGACCCTAACAACATAAAGAGCTACCTCCTTTCAAGGGGCGATCTTATAGGATATGAGGATAGAACGCAGCATATGAAGGTCAAGATGACCATCTACTGGAAGGACGGCACTGTGGCTTATAACACAAAGGAATGGTACAACTCTGTCGGCGATATCCTGAAGCGGCAGACGCCGGTTGCAGGCGGAAAGTTAAAGGCGGTTGGAGATGACCAGGGAAATATTATCGACTACGAGATAGAAGGGCCAAAGTTTGTTATCGATATGCTTTACAGAAACGGCTTCCAGACGGGCGCCGATGAGGTATTCGTGGACGCTAAAGGCGTAAAGACCGACGTCTCCAAGAGCTTTATCATGGGATATAATAAACAAGGCAATTCTGTATTAAGAGTAAAGAACTTCGATATTTTAAAGAATGACGGAAGGACGGCCTACACCACTATAGATATATGCGACCATGCCGGAAATACGCCGCACCAGACAATCCTTCCTAACGGCACTACCGTAAGTTTTGAGAAAGACCGCACGATGAAGGCAGAAGGCCCAAGGATCGAGGTCGAAGGCCACTTTGTCCACGGCTTCGAGACGGCGAGGACCCGAAGGTATTATGACAGGAAAGATAATGCCACCGAGTTGTCTTATAGTGAGCATATAAATAAGTCATTCTATTATAACGGCAGGAGATACCATATTATAAAGGAGACCGTGCGGGGCGCGCGGAGGCCGCCTAAATATTACGCGGTCGTGCTTGAAGAGAAGTTCGCGCAGGCCGAGATAAAGCCTTCGAGGCCGGGTAATTTTACACGCTGCAAGGTCAAGATAAAGCCCGGCGGCATAGATAAGTGGTCCACAACCAATTACAAAAATATAGACCTCGGCGCGGCTGAGCCGTTTGATAATAAACTACCCTATTCGCTTACCGGATTAAGCGATATCAGGCTTATATTGGAACGCGGGAAACTGCCTCTCGATTACCCCATATTAGAAGAGAGACATGCCCTCATAAAGAAGAATCCGATTAACGGAAAGACAGAATGGGAAGCCGGTGAAGGATTGATATATCCAATATTCGCTATCTATCCGGATAAGTTTAATAGAAGCCCATCAAGGTGCCATCTTACAGGAACGACTTACGCGAGGATATGGAAGGATGTGGTCGAATTCACGGAGCCCTACGCGCCCACGGAACCCAAGAGGCCCGAGCACGGCGATGTCACCTCAAGGATGCGCACCCGCGTCGATATAAAGAAGAATGTCATAAGGGCGGGCAGGTATTTCGGCAAGGGTATAAGGATGGATTTCAATGACCTGCCGGATATCTTGAAAGAGAGGATGGAGGATAAGGAAGATCCGAATAACCCATCCGAAAAACCCTTCATTGAATTAATCGACCCTGAAATAAACTACTTCGTGGCCGTATGGGAGTCAGATACGGATGACGGCCTAACCCACTATGGAAATGAAGAGATAAATAGATTATTCGGCGAGGCCGAGGTAGATAGGGTCGTCGATGCCGAAGGCCGGTTGTACTATCTGAGCAAGGCCCTCAAATTTAACTTTGAAGTTCCTACAGAGGTCCCCGAAAGCCAAAGGACCGCCAAAGATAAGAACACTGATACGGTAAATATCAACGAGATGTACACTATCATTAAGCGCAAGGTAGATTCAAGCGGAGAGGCTAAGGAGTTAATGTCAAGGACATACTATGTATGCGAATGCATAGACGCTACCGGAAAACCCCAAGAGATTGAGAAGAAGATACGGCTTGAAACGGTAACAACGCCGGAAGATACGGGTGTGCAGAATTATCTGCCCGATACCATGCGGAATAGAAGGTACATAAGGAAGAGACAAACAATATTTACTTTCAGCGGAGAAGAGTTCTTCAGCAGGGATCTATGGTTCGATGAAAACAGGGAATTCCCCGTGCTTGTCGCAGCTGGAAAGAAGAGGACAGCCGAGAGAGGAGAAGAACCAAAAGAGTATAAGATGGTAGATGAGATTGTCTACAGAATCTCTCCGGAGCTCCATAAAGATTTTATCTTTTACAAGATAGAGAGCGGCAACGAAGGAAAATGGCACGGACTAAAAGAACCGCTTGCGCTGCCCACTATGGAATCAGGCGAACCCGTGAGGGATATAAGTAAGTATGAAGCCCTCTACCTTCCTCTGCAGAACGCAGATGATATTGAGATAAGGTTAGTCTTTGAAGATGAGCGCGGCAGAAAGGTTACGGTAGACAGAGAAGATTTAGAATTCGACGAGCTCTTTGATCGCCACGCGCCGTCTTCGGAACCGCTTATAAAAGGCGGCGCGCGCGGCCAGACTGTAAGGTGGTTTACGTTTTCAAACGGCGAAGTTGTATGGCATAGCGATGATAGAAAGTCCTACGTAAACATACCCGTGGATGACGCGCTCTCGGGAAATGTGAGGGTAATATCGACAGACTTCCTTAAAAAGGGCGGATTAGATACCTCCCGTTTAAAGTCCGTGACGTTACAATTTAAGGGGGCAACGCCAAAACGTTTCGCAGTCGGCCGGCTATGCAGGGCAGGCGACGGTAATCTATCGGGCGAAAACGAGATAGAGCCTGAAAAGAAGGATAAAGGCCTTACGATAGTCGAGAAAGACGATGTATTAGTCTCAAGCGCCTATAGAAGGCGTGAGGATATAGCCGACTATGTGCTGCTTCAGATATATAACCCGGCTTCAGACCCCGACATGCCGATGCCGCTTTATTCATTAGGCTGGAAAGACACAAGGTGGGTAGAGCTCGACAGAATCCTGGCGGTGGGCGGGTATATAGGTGTATACGCCATACCGCATACTTTCGAGGCCCCCAGAGTCGAGATATACGAGGTTATTTCGGATAAAGGTGACATTCCCTTTGTAAGGGCATATGGTCCTTACTTTACGGCGGTATTTCCCACATCAAAAGGCGTGTTAGGCACCGTTTACAACCAGATCTATACAAACTGGCCGAATGCCGTTCTGCGCCATCTCGGTTATGAAGACCGCTATCTTCCGGATCCATTTAAAGAGCACGCCTTATGGCTTAACGCACCAGAGCAGCAAGAAGCTATACGAAACAGCCCGAGTCCATTTACACACTTTCTCGGAAGAGAGGACAAGATACCTGAAGAGGTATACGGCCTGGAAGAAAAACCGGAAGATGACTTAAATTTGAATTGGGATGCCGTTGCCCGAGAATTGATTAAGAGCCAGAGCGCGATCAGTAATTTAATACCTACCGAGCGCGGCAATAAACTTGTGCCGTTTGTCAATACTGTGCAAGAGGCGGAGATTATTAAGTTCCTTGTTAATGTGAGTCAAGAGACAGAAAACCCCAATCTTAGGGGAAGAGCGATAGACGCTGTGCTTAAGATAATAGATTTTTACTGGGATAAAAAGAGGACGAACGGCGGGACGCGGCCTGTAGCTCCCTCGTACAACATGATCACCAAGTCTGCCTCATACCGCGATCCCGAGACTGACAGGATAGACGGAGAGAAGACGAAGCCCACCGCGGAGGCGCAGATAGCCCTGGCTGAAGCGTGTATAATCGCGGCGGAGAAGACCGGAAACCCCAAGGCCTATAAGCTGGCCGTTAATTTGCTAAAGGGAGCGCTTGAATTTAATACGGGCGCAATTGAGAACGGAGAGTTCTCGGGCGGCTTTACCAAGCTTAAACCGAGAATAAAGAAGGCGTATGCCTTTTCAGGCATAAGGGGTAAAGAGACGATTGAGACGTATCCGGATAAGTGGGACGAATATATAACAAGGACAAACGCAAAAGGGTATATGCTCTTACAGTATATGGATAGACGCCTAAAAGAGATGAAAACCAAGGGAGCCGCTATAGATGAGGGATTATTAAAGACTATAAAGGACGCAGAAGCCAGACAAAGAGAATGGCTGTTAGAGTCAGATGTAATGTATCGGTTAAAGAAGGACGGATATATACCTTCTTCATCCAGGCAGATTATAGACCTTCTCACCCACATGGAAGATATAGCGAGATTGGCGATAGACGCCGATAAGTTTGTAATCGCGCCCGCCGCAAAAAAGACTCCTGCCGGAGGTGGAACGGCGCCGCCGGCAGAGAGCTATACAGATATCTTCGAAGCGTATGTAGATAGAGCTATCGGATACACACAAGAGCTTGAAGAGAAGGCGCAGGAACTTGCCGATAGAATAAACAGCGTAAAGGAGGAGAACAAAGATCCCCATTATTATATAAATGAGTTGACAAGGGATGTCGAGGCGCTAACGGCGAAGTATGGCGAAGAGTATCCGGACATAGCGGTGCTTCTTAATAAGGCAAAGGTTATTCTGCAAGATATGAAGAAAGACCCCTCCGCTGCCGGAAAACTAAAGATACTTCTGGGAGAGATAGAAGAAGCAAGGGAAGAACGGATAATAGCTGTATCAGAAGCCGGCTGGGTTACGGCAGACGATTCCCTCTATATGTTAGAGGCCCTGTGCGCAATGGGTGTTGCGCAAGACGAATTAGATAAAGGGCCGGAAGGTATTACAGAAGGCGATATTAATAGATGGCTTGAGAATGTAGTCAGCCTCTTTGGCGGAACGGTTGAAGGTAAGTGGGGCTTGGACAATGCCAATCCTGCGTTCGCGAGAGTACCGGATGGCACCGTAGTAACAGAAGTTATTGTGCCTGAATTTACCGCGAGATTATTAAGGGTGGCAAAGAGATTGGGTAATAAGGAGATAGAGAATGCCGCCCAATGGGCCATAAATAACTATGATGTAAAGGATGATCTCCTGCCGTCACTGATAGGCGTAGACCCGTTGATGCCGTCAAAAGACATAATAGAATTAAGCGACGATAGACACGTTGTGCGCTCACTCGATGGAAAGAGCTGGCCCGAGTCGATTCCTGCTACTATAGAGTATTATAACGCGCAGAAGGCCGCTTCAGAAGATAAAGCGGCAGAAGAGATCTCCAACATGAAAGAGGCTGCCGAGGCTCAAGAAGGTTTGACCATAGAAGAGTATTCATGGAGAGAGCTTAAAGGCTATCGGGATAAGAGATGGTGGACGCTTTATTACGGTATTATATTACCGGTAATTATTTCCGCTGTTATTACTCTTTACGGGATTATAACAGGCCTTATCTGGAGGGGATGGAGAGGGTGGAAGTGGCTGCGCCGCTTAATGAGAGATGGGTCCCGCATGATACGCAGAAAGATTCGCAAGATACGCGGAATGGAAGAAGGCGCTAGATCCGGCGGTTTAACAAGAAAAGAGAGAAAAGAGATTCTGGAAGAGAAGGATAAGAGGTGGGCGCATAATATATTGGGTGTAGTTAAAGAAGATAATATGTACCTTTCAGACGGCCCGCAAGAGGTAAACTTCTTATTGCCTACACTCGGAATGACGATGGCATTAGTGGCCAAATGGCAGGTCGCCAGGGGTGATCTGACCATAGAAGACATATCAGCAAGCGACAACCCATGGCTTAACGCTACAGATAGATACTGCGCCATGGTTGGCCTATATATGAGGAAGGTCATAAGAGACTCATATCCGGACTTCAGCATCCGGCACGGCTGGCAGGAGGACAGTAACCACATATGGTCGAGGCTCTACTATATGACCTATGAGACCAGAGAGCTTTTAAGGATACTCCTTGCCAGGTATGAGAGAACCAAAGACCAGCAAGAGAAAGAGAAGATAGACCGGCAGATTAAGAATGTACTGGCAGAGGTCGGCATAACAGAAACGCTCGGCGCGATACCTATGCCTGGTATCGGTAGAGCTGTAGACCTGGGCAAGTTTGGTGAAGAGGATTACACGCTTAAGGATACATTGCAGGATATATCAGATGGCCTTGATATTCCTATGGATACGGTAGAAGGATTTGAACGCCATTACCAGAACTTTAAACGGAGAGAAGCGATAACAAAGCCCATTAACCCTTATGTAGTAAAAGCCGCCAAACTACTTCCGAAGTTCTTGCTATCGATATTCGCCGTGCTTATTTATGAGGGTGTATCAAACGGTATCTCCCTAACCGACGTGATAATACATACAGGCGGGCCGGGGCTCTTTGGCCTATCGGTTTTAGGAGTACCGGTTATCTATATTTTACTCGGTCTATTCTTAGCGGGTATCGCGGCCTCATTAATGGCCGTCCTCTACAGAAATTTAATAATATTCCGCAGCTCGCCCGACGCTGTCAGAGGCGCCGATACCCTCCAAGTAAGGTCTATGTTCTGGATATGGCAGATGAGGTTTTTCAAACTCCTATCGCGCCTATTAAGGTCTCTAGCGTTATTGGGATTGACCGTCGCGTTAGCAGTTTCATTAAAGATGGTCTTCGCTTATCCCGGGATAGGCGTTGTCACAGCGCTCTTCTACGGCGCCGTTATACTCGTAACCCTGATGGAGGCGGTGAGCATAGGGCTTTTCAGGGCCTCTGTCTTATGGCTGTCATTGAGATACTTATTTAGAGCTACCATAAACGCCGGATCGTTAGGCGCTATATTCTCGATGCTTGCTATGAACATACTCTTCTTCCTGGTCACGTTCTTTATCGGCACGGCAATATTCCCCTGGTTTACCGAGGTCTTTGCCCAGCCTGGAATAGAGACGATATTCAGGCTTATCGCAGGGGGGTTATATTACATAAACACTCTATACCTTACCAATTACGCCCTCTGGGTATTTCTAACGGGCCACGCCTCCTTCCATACGAAGTTTCCGATACAGAGCACGCTGGTCGCCGTGGGAATCGCGCTTGTTTTAGGGTCTAACAGCCTCTACTTCCCGTTCGCGGTCCTAGCAGTAGTCATCTCATGTATCTATTCGGCGGCATCGATTACAGCGCACGGCAGGGAGTTTGTCGCCGACAGGCTGGCGGCGTTTAAGATGCGCGTGGTAAAACCCACAGGCAAAAAGCTCGCTATAGAATACATGGCAGGGGAACATCTGGCCTCGATAGTATTTACAGCAAAAGGAGATGTCGATAAGGCTATTGGTCAAACGCTCCAACGATGGGAAGAGATAAAGGCGGAGGATTCCGATGCCGCTAATGCGATAAGGAGCGATCTGGGCTTAAACGGCATGAGCCATCAAGAAGAGCGCACTACTCTGGAGAGATGGTTTACTGCGCTATATCAGGCAGAAGTTAATTCAGACATTACGCTGTGGGATCTCTCGCAGATAAACAGCGCTGAACTGACTGCACACGGCCTCAGCGTATCCGTTGCGCAGGGAGATGTGGAGAATGTAAAGAATGCCTGGAGGATTGCAAGCTACTTACATAAAGTCGGCCTCGGCATGTCTCAAGATACGTCGGCTAATATGGTCCAGATGGCGTATGCCCTCCAGAGAGAAGGCCTCGGAAAGAGGGTAGTATTCTACCTTGCGAGTAATAAATACAGTGACGATGATCCCGATGATACATCGGGCGGGAAGGATAATAGACCTACGTTATGGAGGCACGGAAAGAGCGCTATTGAATTGGAGCAGCGTTCAAGGCTTGCGAAACTATTGGAATTTATCTTAAACGGCGGCGAGATGCCCCAGAAAGGCGCCGCCGGTTACGATCCGAAGAAGGCGGGCACAGCGTATGTAACGCACAACTGGACCGCGTTCGGATTTAAAGCGGCCGCAATGACAGGCAGGCATATGGTGCCGGAAGAGGTCTCTAATATATCGTCGATGCTTATACTGGATAGAAACGCAACCGTTAACGACCCCCGCGCCGTGGCGCTCGATGCAAAGAGAATAATGGCAGATCCTATTTTGGGAAAGCGCATAACCGTCTTAGTCCCGCAGCGCGGCACAAGCGATACGTATATGCCTGTCGGCAAGTTCTCCCAGTTTGTCGAGGAAGGGCACAAATGGTACACGGCAGGCGTTATGCATCTACTCGGCGGCGCGAGCGGTGAGTCTATAGGAACCGGATGGACAAATTATATGGCTATGCCTTACGCCGAGGTAGAAGAGGCCCTTATGGACCTCGACTACCCCACGGCGCCGCTTACAAGCCGTGTGAATATGGCAATGGCTAAGAGCGGGGCCTGGGCGGGCGAAAGGCTGATGAGGCGGCTCTTCGGCCTTAAGGGATTCATGGGAGACGCCGTCGGTATAAGCGAGGATATATGGGCTGTCCAGCAGCAGGCGGATAATTTAATCGGTTTAGGTTATGCCCCGCTATTTAAGCCAACGAGAGGATTCTCGAAGAAACGACGCGAATTTGATACACACGCAGAATGGTTCAGCGCCTTCCCGCGCTGGTCAGGCGGCAAGAAACAGGAGGACGGAGACGCTGCCCAGCAGTTAGTAGCTGATTTAGGCGCAGGCGCACTGGCATCACGAGATGTCAGGGCTTCGGGCGGCAGGTTCTTTATGAGCGCACCTTTTGCGCTATTCCAAATTGCCTTTGGCGTTATTGCCCTTGCTTTTAATCTTATGCCGTTTGTAGGGATACTCCTTATCTTCTGGTGCCTGGGCCTTATATTTAACCAGGTCTTAATTGTTCATGGATTGGGCGCATATCTTGAGAAAGCAGGGTTTAATTGGCTTACGACGGCGCCCTTGGGGGCCTGGGCTGTTTACTCTTTAGTAGGCCTTAATCCGGGGCTTATGGTCTTAGGTTTCGTCGTAGGCGGGTTTGTTGTGGGGTTGAGCCAGTGGCTTCGCATAATGCCGAAGGCTATTATAATCTCCGGGCCGCAGCTCGTTGTGCACTATATATCGATGATAAGGCAGTCGCTTAAATTTATCCTGTCAAAAGGCGTGCCTAAGGACCCGAGGACAGGCGGAATAAGCATCTGGAAGAGCTGTCTGGCCTCTATGAATATCATGCGCATCGGTATTGTATCAATAATCGTATTGGTTATGTGGATTACTGTGGCATTTTTATACCTTGAGTTAGAGCCGGTAACCGTGCTTGTGACAGCACTTATTCTATTGTTCGGCACAAGCTTATTTGGGATAGGCCATATTCCAAGCCCCTTGAGGTTTGATAGAGAAGAAGGAGGACGGCTGAGGGTAAGTATCGCTGTCGGCAGGAGCAGGCGCAATGAGCTCTCAGCGGTAGTTAATATCGCCAGGGTAGCTGGGATAGGATGGTTTATAGTATTGAGCTCCGCAGTAGTATTGGCATGGCGCGGAATGGACCTTTTAAGCACAGGCATGCTCTTTCCCGGCTTGTTATTCGGGACGAGCGTTGCTATAGGGATGTGGGCAATGAACGCGAAATTGGGCCAGAGGTGGGTTACAAACTATACCCTGCTTAAGCCCTTTGCATGGTCTTTCAATCTCTCAGGCCCCTTGCTTGGATGGGCATTCGGGGCGTTAACGCTATTTGGACTTAGCACGGCGATTGGCATCTTGGGTATAAAAGGCTTGATTTTCGGCATGCCCATCGTCTTTATTGCGCTGGCGGTATTTATCATTCCTCTTACTATATGGATTGCCGGCATGCTTGTAAATGCGGTCGTATATCCCAATAAACCGGTATCTTTCGGCAAAACCGACGATGAGAGAAGCAAGGTGCTAGGTGCGTGGATTAAACTTACTATTCAGGGCGATAAAGACAGAAAGATAGTAGGGTGGTTCTTTGATCCAAACGCGAAGGATCCGGGCACTAACCCAAATAAATGGCTCAAAGATTTGCTTATCGAAAGATATGACAAGTGGTTCAGCGGGTTGGTGGATAAATACCCGGGCATGTGGTTGGGGAAACTACTCGGCCGCATAGAGGGCCCGATAAATAGACTTGTATATTCAGGCGGGCCGTTGTCTTTTAGCGGGAAAAATAAGTATCTCGGTTTTGTGCGCGCCGCATCCGAGATGTTCAGGCACTACATCTTGGCCCTCTTTGTGCTGGGGTGGTTTCATATTGTTCCTATGACGGGTCTTATAACGATATTCGCGTTCGCCTACGGTATAGCGCCTACGCTTCTACAGATATTTAATATCATCTCTATACCCGCGGTCGTAATAGCCGCGATAATTATAGCAGGCCTCATAGTAGAGATTATACAGAGATACGATGTAAGATTAAGATATCAATTATTTATGCACTTGCTGAAAACCAAACTAAGAACAATTACGAAAGCTAATGCCGCGCGAGCGTCTGAGGCCGAGAGCCTGCGGGTACACGCGCTGAACTTTATAGACCACGATTCATTTAAATACGCCAAACGGGCATTGTGGAGGATGATATGGGCTATAGGGCAGGCCTCACGCTATCATTACGGACAATCTGCCATCAAGACCGCGCCATTATGGGCCTTATCCGGCGCAGGGTTAGGCGTGGCCGCTGGATTGGCTGCGGGTGCGATAGGTACTGCAGCCTTAACAGGCGGGATAGTAGTGCCGGTTATGCTGGGCATATTAACCGGCCTGCCATTGGGATTTGCAATAAAGAGAGGCATTACAGCATTCTTTATAGGTAATGCCTATAGAAGGGTAAAGAGCGAAATAGGCACAAACGTAAGTATAAGAGGGCCTGATGGAAAGAGTATAGACATAAGCAATTATGAAATATCCCGCTATAATACCTCCACGCGCCAAATAGAATACCTATATGCAGTCCCGATTGTATCTCAAGCGACAAAAGAAATCATAGTATATCACCTTATATACAGACCAGAAAGACAAATAGAAGGCTCAATGAGAGTCCTCGATTAC
>JADHWH010000055.1 GCA_016783555.1 Candidatus Omnitrophota bacterium
GTCAGGGTCAGGGCCGGGAGCGCCTACGAAAGGGAGTTCGCCGGTTCAGGTATATCGCACTACGTAGAGCACATGATCTTTAAGGGGACCAAAAAGAGGCGCCCGGGACAGATTGAAAAAGAGATCAGGTCAGCCGGAGGCTCTATAAACGGGGCCACTTCTTATGAGTATACCTCCTTCACGATTACAATTCCCAATGAGCACCTGCCAACCGCCCTGGACATCTTAAGCGACTCTCTCTTTAACGCAGATATGGACAAGAGAGAATCCGAAAGGGAACGGGGAGTAATCTTAAAAGAGATAATGCTGAATAAAGACAACCCGATGAGATTTATATCGCGTCTCTTGTGGGCATCTGTCTATAAAACCCATCCTTACCGTTATCCTATAATCGGCCACGCATCTCTATTTATCAAACTCACAAGGAGGGACCTTAAAAAATACCACAGAGAGACGTATATCCCCAATAATATGGTCATTGTTATCGCGGGAGATATAGAGAATGATACCGCGCTAAAAAAGATAGAAAGATATTTCGGACATATAGAAAGACGCTCTATTGAAGACCGGCCTCTGCCGCAGGAAAAGCCGCAGGTATCAAAAAGGAGATTGGAGGTGGAGCGCGAAGTCAACATGGCATATTTTGCGTTAGGCTACAGAGGCGTGGATCTCTACAGCCCTGATATGCCGGCGCTTGATCTCTTATCTTTTGTATTGGGACAAGGGGCTAATTCCCGCCTAAATGACACGCTTTATAGAAAAAAAGGTCTTGTATACTCTATTGGGTGCTGGAATTACACGCCGCTGGATCCCGGTGTATTCATAATATCAGGCGTTGCGGATCCCGGTAAGGCAAAAAGAGCGTTAGTCGCTTTAAAAGAAGAGCTTGAGAATATAGCGAGAGACGAGATCGATAACTCAGAGCTTGAACGCGCAAAAAAGATGATATACGCAGAACATATATACTCCCTTGAAGCGCTTTCAGACCAGGCCCGCGACCTCGCCCTTAATGAATTCTTGACCGGAGATTTTAACTTCACGAAAGAATACTTAAGCGCCATTGACGCTGTGACAAAGGAAGAGTTAAGCAGGGTCGCAAAAGAATACCTGAATGATGCCTCGCTATCTATTGTTACAATCTCACCTATTACAGAAGAGCCCCAAAAGGTTAAAAAAGAAAAAAGAGATAAAAAAGACATACAGAAATTCTCCCTTCCAAATGGTCTACAGTGCCTATTAATGGAAGACCATGACCTTCCAATAGTTACGATGCTGGCTGTATGCCTGGGGGGCTTGCGCGCAGAGACCGCGGATACGGCCGGCATATCAAATCTTACAGGGCTAACAATGATAAAGGAGACCGAATCCAGGCCGGAAGAAGAGATATCATCACTTGTTGAAAATATGGGCGCGCATTTAACCTTTTTCAGCGGCCACAACTCGGTCGGTATTAAATTCGACCTTTTAAGCAAAGATTTCGACGAAGGATTTGAGCTGCTCAAGGAGATTATGTTAAATCCAGGCTTTGCCGAAGATATCGTGGAAAGAGAAAAGAAGACAGTCATCGCATCGATAAACGCTACCGAAGACAACATATTTGAATCAGGCATGAGGGCCTTTAAAGAGACCCTCTATAAAAAACATCCATACCGTTTCCAGACAGTCGGAAACCTAAGTTCTGTTGAAAAGATAAGAGTTAAAGATCTCAGGAAATTCTACCGGGAGCATTTTATACCCAATAACATGGTCCTGGCGATTTATGGAGACATCGACTCAACAAAATTAAAAGAGCTGCTTAACAAAAGTTTTTCAGGGTTTGAAAAGGGCGGGGTTCCCGAATTTACAAATATCTCGGAACCAGACCAGTCTGAAATACGTGAAAACATAAAGAAGACCAGCAAAGAACAGAGCCTCATTTTATTAGGATATAAGGGGACTAGATTAAAAAGCAGGGACAGGTATACCCTGCAGCTTATAAGCACAGCGCTCTCTGGCATTACGGGAAGACTGGCGGCAAGGTTGAGGGAAGAGCTCGGCTTGGCATACGCAGTGGGTTCTGTTTCCGTGCCTGCGCTCGATCCGGGATACTTTATATTCTATGTCTCGACAGGGTATAATAATATCCAACGCGCGAAAAATGAATTCCTAAGACAGATAAAGCTTTTAAATAAAAAAGGCCTTACGGATGAGGAGATAGAATCCGCCAAGAAAGAGCTTGTAGGCAACCACCGCATCGCCCTCCAGACAAATAGCGCGCTGGCATATCAAACGGCCCTGGATGAATTATACGGTCTCGGTTGCGATCACTATAAAGAATTCGACAAGGCTATAAATTCTATAACAAACCAGGATATCTTAGACGTATCTAGAAAGTATCTTAAGCCGGATGCATTCACCCTCGTCATTATAGAAGGTAAGAGGGGTGAATAAGCTCGGTATTTCGACATCCTGGAACGCAAAGAGCGCCCCTGACGCCGTCTCCATGATAAGAGAGATAAGGGGGATGGGGTTTGACAGAATAGAACTAAATTTTACTTTGACAAGCAGGGATATTTGCGATATCATTTCTGTAAAGGGCAGAGAACGAATAGAGATTACAAGCCTGCATAACTTCTGCCCAATACCTAATGGGACGAGTCCGGAGGAGGCCTCTCCCGATTATTATTCACTCTCTTCTCTGGATGAAGAAGAGAGAAAAAAAGCGCTTAATGCGACAAAGAGATCCATAGAAACAGCTGAGAGATTAGGGGCGTCGGTCGTTATATTACATCTGGGGAAGGTCGGGATAAAGGACAAAACAAGAAGACTTGCGGCAACCCTTGATAACAGAGCAAATTACGAAAGAATAAAAAAAAGTATGCTCAAGGAGCGGAAGGAATCCGCTCCAAAATACCTTGACAGAACATTCGCAAGCATCGAGGCCCTGCTTAGATACGCAAAACAAAAGGGCGTAAGGCTGGGCATAGAAAACCGTTATTATTACAGCGAGATACCATCGCCTGAAGAGATAGCGGTTCTCTTTAGCCGTTTCGAGGATAAGAGCATAGGATACTGGCACGACGTAGGCCATGCGCAGATCTTTGAAAACATCGGGCTCTTTAACCATAAAAAAGATTTTTTGGATAGATTGAGCGGCAAGATCATAGGCATGCACCTGCATGACATTACCGGTGTGGATGACCATAGGGCGCCCCTCCAGGGTAGTTTTGACTTCGCGATACTTAAACCCTATGTAAAAAACGATACTCACTTAGTCTTAGAGCCGCATCAGCCGGCCACGCCGGAAGAGATAAAAAAGGGCGCAGGGTACTTAAGAGCGCTCTTTGAGAGGACAGGATGAGCGTGAGACAGCCTTCTGTCGCTGGGCAATTCTATAGCGCCTCAAAAGCTGCACTCGAAAAGGAGCTGGCGGGGCTTATAGATAAAGATGCGGAAAAGACCGATTGCCTTGGCGCCGTCTCTCCGCACGCAGGGTATATCTACTCCGGTATGGTCGCGGGTAGAGTGCTTTCGCGCATCAAATTTAAAGAGAGTTTCGTAATCCTGGGGCCGAACCATACAGGCATAGGAGAGCCCTTTGCTATTCAGTCAAGCGGTTATTGGCAGACACCGACCGGCAAGATAGCGATAGACGAAACCCTTGCAAAGGGCATCTTAAAGAATTCCCGATTTATTAAAGAAGATGTATCGGCCCATGCACACGAACATTCAATTGAAGTTCAACTGCCGATACTGCAGCATATAAATAAAGAATTTAAATTTATACCTATTATCATATCGCATGCAGAGTTAAGTACCTATAGAGAGATCGGCAGGGAGCTGGCTGACTCAATAAAGAGATCGAATAAAAATGTTGTGCTGATATCGTCCAGCGATATGACTCATTATGAAAGCCAAGAATCGGCAAAGAATAAGGATAAAAAGGCGATTGACGCCATATTAAAACTGGATGAAGAAAACCTGATGGAAGAAATCCAAAGGTGGGACATTTCAATGTGCGGTTATGCACCTACGATCGTCATGTTATCCTGCTTAAAACAACTGGGCGCGCGAAAGGCGGAATTGGTTGATTACAAAACAAGCGGGGATACATCGGGTGATTATACGAGCGTAGTGGGATATGCCGGGATATTAATTAAATAAGAAAGAGTGGTAGATATGTTTATGGTAAGACCTAAAAAAGTAGCTTTGGTATTGGGCGGCGGCGGCGCCCGGGGCATTGCACACATCGGCATGTTAAAAGTATTCGAACGGGAAGATATAAAAGTAGACCTTGTGGTAGGAACCAGCATGGGCGCTGTTATCGGGGCGGGGCACTGTCTCGGCCTTGCAGCCTCAACGATGGAAAAGAGGGCTACTTCGATAGCGTGGACGGATTTATTTGATCCTACGCTGCCGACACAGGGGCTTATAGAAGGTATGAAGCTGCAGCATGTCATAGAAGACCTGCTTGAAAACAAAACCTTTCTTGACGCTGTAACGCCTCTGGCGGTAGTTACCACAGATATAGAGAAAGCGGAAGAAGTTGTATATACATCCGGCCCGCTTGCTAAATTAGTAAGGGCGAGCTCTTCGTGGCCGGGTATATTCAACCCTGTAAAACATGAGAACAGGCTCTTGGTCGACGGGGGCATAAAAAACAGCGTCCCGGTCTCTATCGCCAAAAATTTAGGCGCCGATTTTATAATAGCCTGCGACGTGGGTTTTTGCGTCACCAGAGACAGAGAGGTTTCAAATATCTTAAGGATACTTCTCCAATCATTCCAAATAATGGGCGCGGAACTAAATACGTATCAATCAAAGCAGGCCGATATCATAATAGAACCGGAGTTAGGGAATATAGACCAGGCTGGTTTTGACAAATCAAGAGAAATTATACATGCGGGTCAAGTGGCTGCTGAGAAAGCCCTGCCGTTGCTGCAAAAGAAACTTGGTTTGAAAAGGAGGCGCTTTAGATTTCAATTTTTGAAGAAAAAAACAACAAAAGACGTCGATATCCATGGATAAGAATATTGATAAAGAATGGAAAGATGCGGTAGAAAAAGAGCGGCTTAAGGAACCCGGCGCGGAAAAAGAGAATCGCGCCTTTGAGGCTGATTTCAGGACTTTTATATCCAGCATGGCCATGGAGGCCCTCATCTTCTTAGGAGAGATATCTAATCCGATTACAAAAAAGAAAGAAGAGAGCCTTGACCAGGCAAGATACGTGATAGACACGCTGACCTTGTTAAAAAACAAGACGAAGGGCAATCTCACCGCGGAAGAGGCAAATGCCTTCGACAGCATCCTCTACGAGTTGCGGACAAAATTTATATCAAAGGGTAAACCCCGTTAGACCTCTTAAGGAAGCAAAACTCACGAAATGTATTAGATGGTGAGGAGGTCTAAGGGGGTAAGAAGGTCTAACGGGGTAAATAAAGACCATGGAACTCCTGACGATATTGACTCTAATAATCCTTATCGGCTTCATAATAGTGGCGCTTATGCTCTTTCATCAGTTTAATAAAAATCTAACCCAGTTTGAAAGGGCTGTAAACAATAAACTCGATGGCTCCCTTCGATCCGCGAGTCTCGAGATGAGCGGCAAACTCGATTCCGCCGTAAAGGCGGTCTCTGACGTCCATGAACATCTAGGCAAACTGCAGGAATCCCACCGTAAAATTTACGACATAGGAAAAGACATCTCAAGCCTTCAGGATCTTCTCAGGGCGCCAAAGATAAGAGGGGGTATAGGGGAGCTCTTCCTTGAAGACCTGATTAACCAGATAATACCTAAAGAATACATATCCTTGCAGCATGAATTTAAATCTAAGGTAAGGGTAGATGCCGTGATTAAGTTCGGGCAGGGCTTAGTGCCCATAGACGCAAAATTTCCTTTGGAAAACTTCCGCAAATTTGTAGCCGCGCAGGGTGAAACCGAAAAGACATCATTCAGAAAACTATTCTTAAACGACGTAAAGACGCATATAAAAAACATCTCCGAAAAATACATCCAACCCGATGAAGGGACATTCGATTTTGCCCTTATGTATATACCCGCCGAAAATGTATACTATGAGACTATCATAAAAGATGACAGCTTAGACGGAGGCGGGCTATTTCAATATGCCCTCACCAAAAAAGTTATACCGGTGTCGCCGAATAGCTTCTACGCGTATCTCAGAGTAATACTCCTCGGGCTTAAGGGCATGGCGGTGGAAAAGGGGGCAAAGGAGATAATACAAAATTTAGGGAAACTAAGGAATGAGTTAAGGCATTTTTATGAAGATTTTACAAAGGTAGGCAAGCATCTGTCCAATTCCCGCGCATGCTACGATCTCGCCGAAAGGCACATCAATAAATTAGCCGATAAGCTAGACCAAATCGAAAGCCCGTCAACAAGTAAATCTACCTTTCGGATTCCAGAATAAATACACGCCGTAAAAACAAATCTTACTTACACAACTACCAACATTATATAACTATCTATAAATAAATAGGTTATAATTGTTAATAAATTAAACAGTTATATGCTAATCGAAAGTCTTTTTTGTAAAGTTAATGCTTGAGAAAGTTTGAATAATTAGAACATGTTAACTCTTTATAAATAAAAGGGTTACATTCTCTAATTAATAATTTATTAGATATTAAAAAAGTTAGTTATATCCTCTTTACAAACCTTGACAAGCATGATATACTTGAAATAGGTGTAAATGCTTTAACAAAGGTTTGTAAAAGATAAGAGTCAACGATGCGATTGGGGGTGGCAGAGGTGAAGGATTTTTACAGTGAAAAAGCCACACATCTAAATAGTCTTGAAAACACCTCTATATACGTAGACTGCCGCAGGCCAAGATTCTGGCGCTGGCTTAGAATAATGGCCTTATTCGTGGCAGTCTTATTTTTATGCCAACAGGTCACCTGGGCCCAGGGGGGCCAGCCTATTACCCAAAAGTTACCCACACAGAGCCCCACACAGAGTCCCATACCCACACAAAGTAGGGCAGGCTTAAGCCTGCCCTACTTTGGTGATAGGTATTCTGAAGATGGCACAGGATTAAAAGATCTCTCCATCCCCAAGGATAAGGCCATAACAAAGACCTCATACATAAATGGCTCAGATGAGGTCATTATCAATATCCAGGACGCCCACGATTCACTCTCAGCCCAGTACTCCATAGTAGATATCTTAGATACCCTTGTTAAAGAGTATGACTTATCATTGGTAACCCTTGAGGGCACAGAAGGCTATATAGACACATCCGTATTTAAGACCTTTCCCATAGAAGAGATACGCAATAAGACCGCTGATTACCTAATGAAAGAAGGAGAGCTATCAGCGGGGGAGTTCTTCAGCATCGTTGGAGATAAAGATATTGCCTTATACGGCATAGAGAGTAACGCCCTATATAAAAAGCACCTCGACTCATTTAAAGACGCTATAGATAGAAAGATAGAGAACGTAGATATCGTAGATTCACTCATAGAGACCCTAAGTAAAATAGAAGAGAGAATCTACCCAGAAGAGATACTATCCCTAAACAGGATAAGCAAGTCGTATAGAGAAGGGACTGCCACCTTTAAAGAGTACTGGGAGAAGATAAGTGCCATTGCGAAGAAACGGCCCAACATAACCCAAAGTAGGGCAGGTTTAAACCTGCCCTACTTTGGGACAGAAGGTAAGGGAAGCTACCCCAACCTTGATAGACTAGCCCGCTCAATAGATATAGAAAAGCATATAGACTTTAATAAAGCAAACAAAGAGAGAGACTCACTTGTAGACTCACTAAAGATAACCCTCTCAAAAGATGAGTTAGAACTCCTTATCTTAAAGAGCCTACAGTATAAACTAAAGAAGATCTCAAGCTATGACTTCCACTCCTTTCTTACAGGCCATATAACTTCACCTGTCATTACTTCATCCCAGATTGCTTCGTCGCCCAACGTAGCATCAGAGGCTCCTCGCAATGACGAACGATACGAAAATCTTCTTAAATACACAGAATACGTCTCTTTCTATGAGTCGATAGATTTATCAAGGTTATTCCAAGAGATGGAGTCATTCGAAGAAGAAATAAGAATAAGTCTCTTTACAACCAACGACCAGCTTACCCTGAACAAGCTCGCAAAAGAGGCCCTTATATTAAAAGACCTATTCAGCGTCTCTTTAACGAATGGCCATCTTGAATATCTATTAACCAACATAGACTCATTTAAACCTGATAACTTCATATCTTTCATAGAGAAGTACAGAAGACAGAAGACAGAGGACAGAAAACAGATAAAAGAAGAGAGAATAAAAGAGTTATTTAATTCCATAAATGGGGCTGTAGACTTCTACAAGCTTGCATTAGAAAGAGACAGGGCTTTAGTCAATAACACCCTATCGAGGATGAGAAAGAATAACGAGAATATAGCAGCCCTTGTAACAGGCGGCTTTCACACAAAAGGCATGACCGATCTATTAAAGAGACAAGAGACCTCATATATAGTCTTAGTCCCCAAGTTCGACCCCAAAGCAAAAAAGAGGCCCTATGTAGCGATACTTACCAAGAAGACCTCACCCTACAAAGATATATTAGACACAGGAAGATATAAGATAGCCACCTACTCCCACTTTGTAGTAAATAATAAGATTAAGTTTACACAAGAGACACGGGACCAATGGATCAAGAAAGGTGTATATAAGGCCCTATATGACGCAGCCAATGAGGGCCACAGACTACATAGAGTAAAGAATATCTGGCTCGATGCCTTTGAAGAGTTCCAGAAGGACGTAGAAGGAAGATACAGAGATGTAACTATCGAGATGGATAGAGAAGAACTCGAAGGAATTATAGATAAGACAATAGAAGAGCTTGCGGGAGAAGAGAGATTGGGCTTACAGGAGAAACTAAGGCAAGACCCCATAAACCCCGAATACCTCGATAGGCAAAAAAGACTGGAAGCACTTAAAGGACTCGGGCCAAAGACAAAAGAGTTACGTAGAAGGCCCAAAGGCCAGACAGACCCTTCAGGGGCGTCGCCTGTAACTAGCGCTAGACCCCTAACAGCAAAAGAAAGAGCGGTCGGGGAGTACAACAACATACAAGATAGACTGCGCCCGAACCGACAGATGTGGTTCCGCCCTAATCAGCGGGCAGGGTTTATGCTCTACCTATTATATGTGCACGGCATCGTCGATGGGGAGGATCCGCAGGAAATAAATAACCGGCTGCGTCATTATATCATGCCTATAGGCAACGAAAGCCGTCCCCTGACTCTTCAAAATATTGAATTCGAACCGGAGACGGTTATTGCTATACAAAGATATGAATTGGCCAGATTGGAGAGCGGTCAGGAGCGGCCGGAAGAGACACAAAGACGGCTAAACACCCTCCGCGCCGTCTGGAACGCTAAACCATGGTATGAAAGCCAGGCTGATGAAGACGCAATCATGGAGATCTTAAACGATGAAGAAGGCGTACTTCGATACGGTAAGATCGAATTCCCCGTACGCTATACCAGTCGGGGCGGCTTATATTTAACGAGGGCTGTTGAGTTACGGGTACTATCCAGAGTGTCGACCCAATTGCGGGCCGAACTTGATGAAAGAATAGCGGCCTTACAAAGCGCGGAAGATTTAGGCCTACGCGACTTCGACGCGAGGCTTCGGGAAATTGAGGCATTAGCAGACGATTTAGGGGTCAGGGGCATACGGAGATCAGAAGATATAGAGGCGCTCCGCAGCCGCCGGGCAGGAATCCTGGAAGACACAATAGAAGAAGCACAAGGGATGTGGCGCGAAATTCAAGAAAATGTGCGGCGTGGCCACTACGAGAACGTTGAAGAGTTTAATGCCGCCATATCTGAAATCGAAGAGTCCTTACGCGGCATAAGACAGGCGATGAACGCGTCTATGCGAGAGAGCGTGGCTCGAATGAGAGAAGAAGTCCTTGAGAATGAGCAGAGAAAGCTCCAAAGAGAAAAAGAGGCGCTCAGAAGAGAGATCGAGGAGTTTGACGGAACCGTTGTGGAATTTAACGCCTTTAGAGGCGGGATTCTCGAAATAATTGCGCAAAACGACTGGCCCCAGGAAGAAGAGAGGGGGTTTCAAACGGCGTTTAGAGATAAACATGAAGGGCTTCAAAAGGAGGCGCTTTCAAGTCTTAAAGATCAGAGGGGTGCGCTGCTTAAGATTAGCAATCTTGAGAACTTTCAAGCGGCTGTCTGCGTTTTCGTTAGAAACCTTGACGCGGCCGAGATAACCGCCGGGCAGCCTCTGCTTGAAGCTATCGGCGCAAGGGCCCTTGAGCTTATTAACAATGCGGTTGAGAGAGAATGCCGCAGGATCGACGGTTTGAAAAGCTTCAGCGATCTTGGGCCATACAGGGCTAGGATGGATAGACGAATGGCCTATTTATGCACAACTGCGCAAAATCTAAAGGATCTCTTAGGAGTAGGATTAAAGATTGACCCATCTTGGCCTGATCAGCGGATCTCATCAAGATTTGCACATAGAAGAAACGGCCTTTGTCAGCATGAAGTCTCTAATCTGCGCGCAAGAATAGACGATGAACTGCAGCCGGCAAACTTTAACGAAGCTAATTGGCAGGAATTCGATACCATAAGTGAAGGTATTAGAGAATCGGCGC
>JADHWH010000056.1 GCA_016783555.1 Candidatus Omnitrophota bacterium
ACTACAACCATATCTGTCAACACTCTATGTAATGAACCGCTCTCTATATGCGGACAAGCCGCTACCACCAGGCTCAAGACCCCTAATGAGTGCATTAATACACGCGGGACCCTGTCTCTATCACGCAGGCCTCTTACAAGCTCTCTTGCGATTGTGATGCGCTCGCCTTCTATATCTACAGGGGTTCTAAGTAAATCATATAGCATGCCGAATTCTTCCTTTGCGCTGCAATCTAACATAGTGAGTCTTAGCCGCCCGTATGCGATTCCCCGAGTATCGAGGTCATCGCTGAGCATGCCTATAAGGATGGGCTTGACTGTTGTCTCTACGAATCTATTGCGCTCTTCTTGCTGTCTACTTGACCTTGCTCGATCTCCAATGCGCCATAGCTCTCTTCTCATCAATTCTGCTTCGGCAATTCTCTTTCCGTCGACGCCCATCCTGCTTGCCGCTACATCTATAATCGCTCCCGCGGCTACATAAAATGCCACCCAGAAGATCCAGTTTGTGGAGGTAAAGAACGTGATAAACACTATTATGCCCGCAACCTTCGCTAAGGCAGTGCTTGCCCGTATGCCCGCGTTGGCGAATTCCAAATTCTTTTTAACTGATTCTCCAGCCAGCGCAAGTGTCTCTTCGCTTTCGGCGGTACCCCTGCTTGTAAGATCTTCTCTTAAAGCTTGAATGCTTAGGTCTATTTCCACACCTTTTAGGATATGTATACGCGCGATCCTCAGGTTGTTTTTGAGCGCCGACCGTATATGGCCTACCTCATGGCATATCACATGTAGCGGGAACAAAACCCAGCTTACCCATCCCAGCTTGTCGTAGAGGCCTGATAAGAAAAAATCGCCAAAATTGATCGCTTCTTCCTGCCTCTGCCATTGGCCTGCACCTGCGTCAAAAACCTCTATATGGGCCTTAACCCCACCCTTGCGGCTTTCGACCACCTGTATCGCTGAAAAACTATACCTGCCTTCTGTGTCCTCTCCTACTATTATCTCTCGGAAGCGCGGCAGATTATGCTTATCTGTTATTCTTTTTAGGCTTTTCACATCTTGGTCGGAAGGCATCGGATCGTATGATCCATGATTATGGAGCTTCAGTACCGGCTCCTCGTCAGCGGACACCTCTTCCTGCGCGGATTGAATATGCCCATCTTCGGCAATGCGCACCACGGTACCACCCGGCGGCAGGAAAAAGTTTGTAATCTCGCCTGTTATCGCGTCAAAGCTGAGGCCGCTTAGCGTAAAAACGGTTGTGTTGATCTCACCGGTTCTCGTTCTGCCGATGTCTATGTGCCTTTCTATAAACAACCGCCCGCGACAGCTTTTAAAGGCCTCCGGCGCGAAGCCGGTTTCGACCATATAGTCGATAAAGTTTGTGTTTCTGCCGTCCACCACTATCTCGAGGTCGCCGATCCTTGTCACGCCGGGTCGGAATGTAGGCGCGACAGAAAATTTCTTTAACTTGCCGTTTACCGGTATATGAACTTCCGCGATCCCTTTCTCAACATCTATGATAAGGACTGCTCTGTATAAGCCGCCCTCCATAACCCTGTCTATTCTCTTTCGCTCGTCCGCGCCTTCATCTCTCTTTTCAGGAGCGCCTGCTTCCAGCAGCCTGTCAAGAAAAGAATTCATATCTGCTTGAAAAAGAAATGTTACTTTACCGGTCAGTATGCCGCGGTTGCCCATCGCTATTTCCGCAGAGATCTCTTCTATAACGCTGGGAGGTAGAGCCTCGCCTTCCAGTTCCGGTATATCCATCGCTCTTATGGCCCTGTCAAGCTGCGCCGCCAATTCACCGCCGCTCCCCAGCACCCCCTTGCCATACTGCGGGAAGTTGCGCTCGACAATATTATTCAATAGGCCGTGAACAGCTGACGATACTACGAATACAAGCGGCGTTGCCCCGAATATGAGGAATGCCAATGTGGCCCCTGCTGATATCAGGGTTGGGAAGAGCATGCTCTGGTAAGCCGTGCGGTCTTTACCTGCGATCTTATCCTGTATAAGGTGTGCCAGTATGAATGCTATTCTTATTCCTATATAAGGTATAATGCCCCATCCTGTTAGGCTTACTATGCCAAGTATTATTCCTTCTTCCAAAAGTGGCACAGCTATATCTTCCCTCTCAGCCTTGCTGGCTGTTAGAGTAAGCTTTGTGCCGAAGAGTAAGTTAAATAGGCCTAATAGGAAATTTATGATGAGGACAAGTCCATTTACAAGTAATAAGGATGATATGAGAACGCCTTTTGAGGGGGTAGTTTCTCTTACAGGCGGTGCGCGGGCAGCTTCGCTTAAAATGAGTACTTCTTCTGGCTTGGTGATAGGCTCTGCGGCAGTTTTGAACTCTGAAAATGGCGCCACAGGTAATATAAATACCCGCACTGAATTATCAACTTTCTTCCTATAGTGCCTGTGACCTCTGTTTATTACTTTATGTCTAGCGTCAACGTCACCGCCTGGCGTGTTTAACCTGAAAGCTATCGTTATCGGAAACGGCACGTCTGCTAATCTATCATAAAGCATCTCAAGATTGGCTTCCGGGTCGCGCAGAAGCCCGGTTAGCTCTGGTCTTGAAACAACAAAGGTTGTCAATAATCTAAAATATTCGGCTGTATCTTCTCTAACTTCTAAAGATACAGAGCGTAACAATTCGGGATCCACATCCGCGGCTTTCTTTTTTCCAAGAATATCCGCAATGTATTTTTGTATATCTCCTTCAGACTCGCCATCCTGCAGTAATCCATAATAATAAAGAGTTTCTTCTATAGTAGTTATTTTAAAATCTACTGCCGTCAATATCTTCAATACTCTTAAAAACTCTAGAAAATTATTTCTCTCTATTGATCCGACTTGCCGGATTTTTTCTCTATCAAACATCTCTTTTACAGTTCTATATCTATTCCTATAACCTTCATATAATTCCAGGGTAAGAATGGCCCCTCTGGCCGGATCCGGGCGGAGTGACACCGTAAACTCTTCTTCTACCATACGGGTGTTGCGTTCCTCATAAATTACCTGAGAAACCCTCATTGTTCTATCAAACCGCGCCACCTCACTTCTGTCTTCAAAATTTACACCGTCTGCAGCTTCGGCCAGATTTCTAAGTAAGCCTACGGCGCTACTCACAAAGAGATAGGTTTCAGGCTTTTTATATTCTTCAACATCTACGCCAAATTCTTTAAACACATCATTCCGCATCTCCTGCCAAATTTCATCTTGTAATTTATGAATCTCTTCTATGACAACGGCGGTATTAGGATATTGAGCCCTTAATCGCCTCATGATATTATCATGTGGCCTTAAAAAGTATTTTATGAGGACATTAATTTTTGACGGGCTTCTTCTATCTGCGCGCGCAACAGCCCTTAGTATAGGTAAAAATCTACGCTTAAATTTCTTTTTAAGTCTATCTCTTACTTCTAGAAGCTCCTCCGGCCATTTTCGTCTTAATGCCAAATCTAGTAGATTTTCTGTTTCTGCCTCATCATAAATATGTAAACTGATAGTTGGTTTTAACCTACCTTCTCCTACAACTCTACTCTCTAAAGTTTGTTCTACCAAACTGCCGGCTCTTTCCGCTTTTAGTTCGCCTCCAACACCGTGAGTTATAAAAGCCACGCTGGTAAAGCCTGCTTCCTCGGCTTTACTTATTACGTCAACAAGTGTGGCGTTGATGACCTTATCATGATAGTGTATTGGGTCGCTGTCATAATATGGCTGCAGAGTATTTTGCATTGTTTTTACTCTCTTAAGCACTCTTACTACCATTGGAAACGGCATATGGTGTATCTTCCTAAACCGCCTACCCAGACCACATACTGAGCAGCGGTTAAGGCACCCGCTTGTCAATACTAATGCCAACCAGCCTCTAAATCCAAGACCGGCAAAAATCCTTAGCTGCTGTGGGGTAAGGTCTAAATCTACAAAGAGCTCTTCATGCGGATTCTTAATGGTGGGTATGGTGTCTATTAGGTCTCTGAATTCCTCAAATCTCTCCTGTGACCATGTTAAGGTGCCCTGGCGCATCTGGTTATAAAGTGCTTCGAGCGCGTCTTTCTTCTCTTGACCTTCTCTGTTTAGGTATGGACTATACTGATAAAATATTAGATAACCTGTACATACAAGACTTCTCAAAACTGCCTCACTTACACTTTTGACATTTTTCTTTTTGCGCGTTTCTTCGATAACATCTACCAATACCTGGCCGGTATTTATATCCCTTGGGTCTATAATGCCTTCTCTTCGCTCTGCGTAAGGAATAATAGGCAATAGAGTATCTTTATCATGTTGCGGGAAGTAGCGGGTAACGATGTTGTTTAGCACACCGTGAATGAGTGATGATATGATGAATGCCTGGAATGTCGCGCCGCATGCCAAGAATGCTATTGTGGCCCCTACTGATATAAGGGTTGGGAAGAGCATGCTCTGGTAAGCGGTGCGTTCAGACTTCATTATTCTATCCTGTATAAGGTGTGCTGCTATGAATGCTATTCTTATTCCTATATAAGGTATAATGCCCCATCCTGTTAGGCTTGCTATGCCAAGTATTATTCCTTCTTCCAGTAATGGCACAGCTATGTCTTCCTTCTCAGCCTTGCTGGCTGTTAGGGTAAGCTTTGTACCGAAGAGCCGGTTAAATATGCCTAATAGGAAATTTATGATGAGGACAAGTCCATTTACAAGTAATAAGGACGGTATGAGGACGCCTTTTGAGGGGGTCGTCTCTCTTTTAAAGACTAGGGTCCTCATCCTATATTGCAGCAATCGCACCAAACGGAAACTGGGTCTTCTCTTTAAGGGAATGGTTATCCTGAATGTGGCGCCCGAATGGTCCAGCTTTAAATCTCTTAGGTTATCAAAGGCCTTGATGTCTCCGCCCAGGATTTTGCGGACAAACTCTCGGCTATTGTACAAGCCAACGCCTCTCCTCCACTCCGGGTCGGGATCCAGTGGGAACCTGGTGCTATAGTCTTTTCTGAATATCCTTCTACGATTAACACCGCCAAGGCCGACGCCTGTATCCTTAATAGAAATCTCCAGACGGTTATCCCGGCTTACCCAAAAGGCAATCTCAACATCTCCACTTTCGGCCTGTCCGATGGATTCTACGGCGTTAGCTACAAGTTCCCGCAAAACAAGGGAAAACCGCTCGCCTTTCCAAAATGGAAGAATATTATTATTCTCCGCGTTTAGTATATTTATAAGGGCTTCATAAATCTCTACAGGAAGGGCCATATGCTTTATTTTCTCTAAGAGCATATCCGCTATAACCCAATGAGCCCTATTCTGGTTGTCTAAAAGTATATCTTCGCCTTCCCCTCTTAGTCGAAGCACGTCTCCATCTCGAACTATATTTACCCTTAAGAGTTCCTGCTCCTCTGCCCAGACCACCCTGCGCCGAGCCAGCAGCTTCCTTGCCCCCCACACCCCGCCTACTATCGTAAGCAATGTAGCGCCGTACCCCAATAGCCCCCACTCCGCGGCTACGAATAGGAGCGCAAAGGCGGGCAGGATAAACGGCAGTATGGCCTTTATTATATTGCCAGTGCCGAATCCGGGTTTGGCAGCATGCGGCTCAGCGGGAAGAGAAACAGAAATGTCCAGTTCTTCATTAAGGGCTCTGTTTTGCCTGTTCCATTCCTCCTCGGCTAGCTTTTTCATATCAGGAACAGCATTTAAGGCTCTCACAGCGACTTCATTGCCAAATTTAGAAAGCCATAAAAGCATCCTAGCTGCTTTAAGCCGACTATCGTTATCATCCCCGAATAACATAGCCCCTAGATCCCCGATATCTCTGCATCGTCTTCCCTCAAGAAGCATTTCAACAAGCTTGTTATGTTCAATAATAATTAAAAATACATCATCCACGTATGCTTTTTGCGCTTCCTCATCATCCCCGGTTTCACTCTTTTGAGAAAACCTTTCTTCTGCTTCTTTGTGCCTGGCTACTACTTTTTTCCACAACAAAATCATAATTCTAGCCCGGTCTGATGAAATCGGGCTGTCCATAACTTCTCTGAAGTTCGTGCTGGATGCTGCGGTGCCTAGATATTGCATTGTTCTAAAATTCAAACTCTGATAATCTTCCTCGGAAAAAGGCAATCCGTCAAAATGTGACAGCTCCAGCCCCATAAACGCTACTGTAAACATGCCGACTAAACCAAGCAAAGAATTAAAATCATCCCTTCCAAAGGGCGCCTGACATGTGCTTCTCATAACGCTTTCAATGTCTTCCGCCAGTTTATTATACCAACCGGCTTGTTCTGCATTTCCGCTTTCTTTAGCGGTTTCCGCTTTTTTACGAAGATCGCCTATCTCTTTTACAAAAAGAGGAATCAGCCATGTATAATTCGTACTGGCCCGCACTGCAAGGCTAACCACAGATTTGTCAAAACCCTCTTCTGCCAAACCTAATAATAGTTCTGCGGCCTCCTGAATCTCGGGGACTGCCTCATGTAATTCTACGCCAAAATCACTATGTGAGGCTCTGAGCAAAGACTCCATTAATGCTGTTGCTGCTATTTGTCTTTCGCGAGCATTACCCCTATCCGTCTTTTTAATCTCCTCGATGTAGGTGCGGATAAAGATGCGTGGGTCTAGCTTATTACCGCGATAATGGCCTTGGTTAGTTGCTGCAAGTGAAATTTTCCTTTCAGCCTCATCCTGATCAGCTGTTCCCCATGCTCGCCTCAAATCCGATAATAATTCTAATGCTAGCTTTTCTGACGGCGACTGTATGTAGGCGGTCCTTTGTGCCCATATTCTCCCTACCCCCCACGCCCCGCCTACTATAATAAGCAATGTAGCGCCGTACCCCAATAGCCCCCACTCCGCGGCTACGAATAGAAGTACAAAGGCAGGCAGAATGAATGGCAGTATTCTCCTCAAGAGATTTTTAATGCTGAACCTGGACAGAGGAGCTGCGGTCGGCTCTTCAGCGGCGGCTCTCTTCTCAACTTTCTCGGCTAAGGTGGATGTAGCTGCTACTACTGTAACACCTTCTACTTTGGGTAGGCGGTCTAGGTTCTCCCGCAATAACGCTGCGGCTTGTTCGTCTTTTTCCTCAAGCTCAGCGTGGACTTTGTCAGGCTCGACCTCGAGATTTTTCGCAACTAGCCTGCCTCTTTCAAAAGTAAACTCAACTGTACCATTAGTTTTTGTCCTTAATAAGAAATTGCCGTTTTGCATTATGCTCTCGCAGATTAACTCGGCTATTTCAAGATTGTTCCTTAATGCCTCGTAAGGGGCTTGGCCGTAAAATTTTACAGCGAGGCCGTTAAATACGCTGGCGATGGCCAACGCAGAGATGGCCGCTACAATCTCTTCTTCCATGTCGCTTAATCCGCCGGATAAGAGTTTGTAGTAAGGGCTTTTGTAGCCGTCTCCGTTCTTAAATACGGGGCGGATGACTATGTAAGAGAGGTCGTTTTCCTTAAAGATGGCACTTAGGTTTTCGTTGTGGAATCCTCCGGCTACGATGATGGAAGCGTCATTTGTAAACTGCTTATGGGCTCTCTTTATATTCTTTACGAAGGCTGCGTCTCTTGAGAGGGCGTATTTATAGAATTTGAGCATCTCGTCTCGTCTTTTATCTATAAGGCGGGCGCTATTGTCAAAATGCGGAGATTCGCCGTATTTTAAAGAGAGTCTCTCTATGAAATCGATAATCGTCGAGATGCCGAATTCGTGCTTGTGACTATTGTAATAATTTATCTCATCTCTAGTCGCCTTTATATTGAAGATGTTCTTTAAGATCTCGGCGTGCTTCGACGTCCTAAATAAGGTCTTTTGGGTATCATCCTTAAATTCTTTATCAATAACCAGCTCAAAGAGGTCTTCTATCTCATTGAAGACCTCCAGCTTATCCGCTTTTTCGTAAAGGTTTATGTAGGTTATGTAATCCTTGAGATTGGGTTTTCTGTTAAAGTTTACTTTGTATCTATCGGAAATATCTTTTAGGTAATTGTGATACGCGGCCTCTGAAAGCTGGCCGGTCTTAAAAAGAAACGTCTTCAGCGTAAATCTGTCGAGGTCGTGCCGCGGCAGGGCCTCCTTCAATTCATTGATAAGGTCGAATCGCTCGCTATTGGCCCTTTCAAAATCTATGCCTTTCTCTTTGGAGATAGCCTCGTATATCGCTCTTACATTCGGGAATTCCCTTAAGCTTATCCTTCTTTCTAATGAAAGCTCGAAAAGATATTCTATGAATTCCTTTAAATCTATTTTGTCCTCTTTGAATTTCCTGTAGTCGCTGTCGAGCTTAAAAAGATTCTCTGTATAAATATGCTTCTTGAGCTCTTCGATCCGCGAACTTATATAATTCAAGGCGTTATTTGTGTCTGTTACGTACTTAAGCGAATCCCTGTATACGTCGAGGTTCTTTATGTAGAGGTCCGCGTCTTCGACGCCGTAGAGCTTAACCTTGCCCGGATTATTTATGGCGAAGAATTCCGGCCCGCTTACCCTGCCCTGCTTCATAAAGTAATCGGAGACTCTTCCGCGGGTATCCTCATTTTCTATATCTGTAAATAAGGAGAGGTCGTAATCGCCCGCGCCTCCTTCGAGGCTGATCAGGTCTATTCCGTACTCTTCATTCAGGTGGCCTATGATATTTGAAATGGCCTTCTGGGCGGCGTAGTTACAGTGGGCATCCTGGATATATATGATAGTCCCGCCTGAGCCTTTGTGTCTGTCTTTTACTTCACCAAGCTTGGCGGGTATCTCGAATTCATCGATTTCTAGAGATTGCTTCGCGCCGCTTCGCGGCGCTCGCAATGACGAAGGTGTGTTGTTGCTTGTGACGGCGGATGTGGATTCAGCCCTGAATGCCCAGGCTATGTCAGTGCCTAATATATTTAATACAAATAGAATAGCTGTAGCTAATGCTATTATCTTATGATATATAGTAATACGCAAAAAAGACCCTTGACATTTTCCTTGCTTAGAAGGTAAAAATGTCAAGGGCCTTTTCTCGTATTTTGACATCTCGCTCGTCATTCCTATTTCCCCCCGAGGAACAGATTGACTAAGCTACAACTTAATACGGACTTTATAAAATGTCTTAATTACAAACAGTAAAAAATAGATGGCGTGCTTTACCCGCGCCATCCTATATAAAGTATACCTTATATTACAATATAAGGCAAGTCCAAAACCTAACTTTTTTATGTTTTACAAATTTGCGCTGTTTCCCATACGTGTAGACTGGATCTAGGGAACAGGTGGGTTACGCCGCAGTGTCTCTAATTCCTTTCTCAATGGTCTCCAATTAAGTATAGCGAGTATAGTATGGTATAGTGTATAGGGGACGTGCCGCTCAGTGTATAGGGGACGTGCCGCTCAGCAATCTCAGGCCTGTCCCAGTATTGAACTTAGGCCTGTCCCCTATGGTAAACAGGTATAGTGAGTAAGGTTGGTTTGGTCTAAGTTAGGGGACAGGCCTGAGATTAAACCAGGGACAGGCCTAAGTTCAGCCGCAGGCACGTCCCTTAAGTAGTCCATATAGAAGTGGTAGCCGGGGAGTGGAGGCCCCGGCTACCTAGCGCCAACCCGGGGAAATTCAGGGGTTCACCCAGCCCCTGCGTGCAGGGGCTGGGTTCAGGTCGGCATATTAAACCTGCTTAACCATTATTACAAATTGATTGAAGTCGGACTTCATTCATTATAGCGCTCTCTTTACCTCTTTTAGGGCCTTGTTGAAGTTATGGAGCTTTCGTGTGTAGTATGTAAGGTCGAATATTCTCTTTCTTAAGGTTGCTGTGTCTATTGAGTCTTTCTTCTTACCTAATAGCTCCAGGGCTCTTTCTATTGCCTCTTTGTTATTGTGTAAGACTCCCTTTATTATGAGGGCAAGGTCTATCTCTTCTTCGAATGCCTTCTCTCCTCCTGTGTAGACGACCTCTGGGTCTTCTGCTTCCATTACCTTCTTTACGAGGGTCTCTGCGGCAAGGAGGGCATTCTCTTTAGTTAAAGTGATACCTTCTTCTTTAGATACTTCCTCGAATCTACTGAAGGTGTAGATATTGTCTCTATCGTAGATAGTATCGAGTGAGTAAGCGCCATCTGTGTACTCAAGTATGGCGTTATTAAGGGCTTCTAGGTAGCTATTAAGGTTCTCTTTTGTTATCCTTTGGTCTGTGATTATGAGGATGTTCTTTGATTCTTGATCTTTTTTGGTCTCTTTTTGTTTTATTGTGTCTACAAGCTTCTTTATCCTATCCGGCCTTGTCTCAAGGTCACAGGATGTAGTTACGGTTGCAAAGGGTGTCTCTGTCTTTAAGAGATTATCTACTCTATTTATGAGTTCTTCATATGTAATGCCATCCATCTCTTTTAAGGGGCTTAGGACGTGGTATATTATTGAAACTAAGTCTATACGCTCATTATGGGTGAGTGAGTGGCCTTTCATTATCTTTCTTACCTTAAGCGATATATCTTCACCCGGGAGGGATAACTTAATAGCCTCTATTATCTCTTCAACTGCCTGGAACTTATCGAACTTAGCGTATATCGCATACTGGCCTAATATATCTACTATCTCTTCATCTTCTACATCATCGAGTGTTACTATTA
>JADHWH010000057.1 GCA_016783555.1 Candidatus Omnitrophota bacterium
CTTCCTCAAGCTTTAACATAATAACCACCCTTTTTATAATATACTATGCTCTACATAATAATATAACATTCAAAATGGAGCAAGGCAAATCTCCGCATTTGCCTTTTTGTTAATATTATGGTATATATTAACAGAAAGGGGAGATAACTTATGAAGACGATAACATTACAGAATAGGATAATAATACTTCTCACCATATTCACAATAGTAACTATAGGCGCGTTCGTGGCGGTACAGCTTTCTCATGAATTAAATATCACTACCCAACAGGAGATCTATAAAGCGAATATCGTCTCTTTAATCATCGAAGAGCGCCTGGACAAGATTTTGAACCTCTCCCTGACCGAGAAAGAGAAGGTAGAAACCCTGGGAAAGGCCATGGGCTCTTTTAAGGAATCCGACCTCATCGATAAGTCATATGTGTTGAATGGGGAAGGCAATATTGTCACTGCTACTGAAAAATGGCTCATCGGCAGCAGGGGAGATTATGTAGATGCCCAGATGGTTGACATGTTGAATAAGAGAGAATTTACCCAGAGGGAGACTTTTGTAGATAAGACAGCGAAGCTCTTTTCACTCTTTCTTCCGGTAGAGGATGAGGCCGGCACAAATTTTATTTTAAGGGTATTCTTCTCCCTGGGCGATGTCTGGGCTGTGATAGGGCAGGTATATCAGCCTGTAATAATATTAGGGGTAGCCTTAGTCGTTATAAACATCGTTCTCGGAGTATTTCTTTCCCGTGTAATTATAACTCCTATCAAGGTATTTAACGAGGCAGCCAAGATAATCGCTTCCGGCCGCCTCGATATGATAGTAGATATTTCAACCAATGATGAACTCGAGGAACTGGGCAGTACGTTTAATTACATGACTAAGGAATTGGTAAAGATGAAGAACAAAGCGGAAAACGCCAATCCCCTGACGAAACTCCCGGGAAACATAGTGATAATGGATGATATAAATAAGAAGATAAAAGAGAATAAGAAATTCACGGTTATATATTGCGACCTTGATAACTTTAAGGCCTTTAACGATAAATACGGGATTCACAAGGGGGATGATGCGATAAAACTGGCCGGAGAGATCTTCAAAGAGGCAGTTAAGAATAGAGGCGACCAGTTCGATTTTATAGGGCATGAAGGCGGGGATGATTTTTTACTTGTCACAACGCCTGACCGCGCAGAAGGAATTGCAAGATATATAATCGCAGAGTTTGACAAGCGGGTGCGCGCTTTATATGATAAAGAAGACTTGAGCAAGGGCTATATGGTCGCGCACGACAGAGACGGAAAGATGAACAAGTTCCCGATAATGACTATATCACTGGCGGGTATAACCAACGAGGATCGCGCCATTTCCAGCTATGGAGAGGTTACGAATATAGCCGCTGGGGCAAAGAAAAAGGCAAAGGCAAAGAGAGCAAGCAACTTTGTTTTAGATAGGGGGTAAGAGTGGTTGGGGTTTATTCAGTTTCGCCTTCGGTCTCGAGCTCTTCTTCAATCTCTTCAGTCTCTTCTTCTTCCATGTGCAGCAGGGAAGGTATAGGATCTGAAATGGCAAAATCTATATCTTTACCTCCTCCTGACTGGCCAAGGGCAGGTGAGGCGCGGCTCTCTTCTACCTCTGCGACACTTGAATCGCCGCCTGAGCCACCGCCTGTCTCTTGAGAGAAGGCATAAAAGAGACCCATGGATGACAGGATCACTACTACAACCAGGAGTGAAAATATAAGCTTAGCGCCCATTTTTACCTCCATCTGCAAGTATACCATAGGAAAGGGGTTTTGTCAATAGGGAGGACGGTACATAACTAGTTGAAAACAAACGACTTAGGTATATATATCATTTCAAAATTTTACCTCTTTTTAATACTCCTTTATCTTCTTCCCTTCTTCGTTTTTTCAACAGAATTGGTAATATTGGGCAGGTCCTTTAATGCGTCTTCCTCAACCTCTATAAATATATCAGTCGTCATATTCCTTTTTATCTTATACTGGGGCATCGACAATCTAAAGAGAACCGGCTTCCGGATGGCAATTATCTTTCATAGCTTTTTTATGTTAAATTGTCTCCTAATGGTCTTTGGCAGGACGCCGCTTTTTTACATCAAGGGAGCCAAAGAGGGCGCTTATATATTGACGACGCCTTTTATACTAGCCAGCGTCTTTATAAACATCGTTGTCATATCATACCTCCTTTTCAAAAGGAGGTACTTTGCTTAAACGGGGGTTCTTTTAAGATATATGTCAGAGAAAAAGAATGTATTTATCAGGTATGTCTTACCGCTCATATTTACCTTTTTAGGGGCTGTTGTATTTTTTGTAAGCTACAACCATTATCTTCTCGATAAGTCCTTAGCCAACCTTAAAATTTCCCTGAAGAAAATAGAAACGGCTGATGAGATGGAAACGGTAAGAAAGATCAAGGCCATATTAGACGATACATTTATTATGGAGGTGGCAAAAAAAGACGTGGACGCGGCCTCTTTGGTCGAAATGGAATTTTCGGGGAACATAATGAAGAACGCTGTCTTTACCAAGCAGATTAAAGATGCGGAATACTTTATCAAAAGCGCCGTAGACAGAAAAGAGGAGAAGAGATCCCTTATCCGCTCTGCGGTGGAAGGTATCATACTAAACATTGCGTCCCACCAGCGCAAAGAGAACAAGGAAAATCTGGCAGCTCAGATAACGAAGCTAAAAGAAGATTTGGATCTGTATGAGGAAAGAGAACTCCAGGCGGCGTATCTCGAAATCGGAAAGCTTTATCTGCGCCTCAAAGATCTAAAGAGCGCGTTTGGTTATTTTGTTAAGGCCAGAGAGATCAACCCCGAGACTTCTAATGCCGAAATGTCAGAGATATATATGGGGTTGATCCATAAGCTAAGCGGTGAACGCGAGGAGGCCATAAAGATATTCAGCAAAAAGAGAAAGAGACTCTCTAAGGAGCTTATAAACTTCTCCGAATATGAAAAAGCAGACCTCTTTTACTCAAAAGGAGAATTCTTTGAATCCGTAAAAACCCTTGAGGATATGTTTGAAAAAGACCCGTCCAGTGTTGTAAATCAGGTCTCCCAATTCCGCGCGGGCTATATATACCTTTATGATTTAAGAGACGAAAGAAAGGCCTTCGAGGCATTTAAAAAGCTTCAGGAGATGGCACCCGGATGCGGCCTTGCCAAATATATAAATATTAAGATAATTCCCGAACTAGCGGATAAATATAGAGAGATGGGTTTTAAATTCCTGAAAGAGGGCTATAGATATTTAAAAGAAGGAAAATACGAAGAGGCGCTTGAGCAGTTTAATATAGCAGTAGGCTTTAACCCTGACGACGCTTTAGCGCACTGCGGTAAAGGACTGGCATTGTACTTCCTGAAGAAAAATGAGGAGTCTGTAAAGGAGGCGAGCAGGGCAAAAGAGATCTCTCCCAAGAACCCTCATGTTGTAGAAAACCTGGGTTATATTTATTATCACGTAGGCGCGCTGGATAAGGCGATAGAAGAGCATAAAAAGGCGCTAAAGTTGAATCCCAGGTCATATATTACCCATTATAATTTAGGCACCTTGTACATTATGTCGGAAGATATGGTAAGGGGAATATACCATCTGAGAAAATCCATAGGGTTTAAGCCGCAGTTTCCGTATTCCCATAATAACCTTGGTTACGCACTATGGTATTTAGAGAAATACGATGCGGCACAGACCCATTTAGAGAAAGCGATCAGCCTAAAGCCCGATTATGTGGACGCATGCTATAACCTCGGCGTCGTCTTTTTTGAGACAGGGGATTTCAGCAGGGCAAGGGAGACATTTTTGTGGACAGATCAATTGCGCCACGACTATAGAAATACCAGGAAGTACTTGGAGGAGATCAAAAAGACCATGGGGTATTAGGCTGCATATTTGACATAATATTGATATTCAGGTAAACTATAATTATAATATTAAGGAGACTACGTGAAGCTTTTTAAGAGAGAGAGAAGAAGGCATATCAGATTAAGGGCCCATCATCTTATAAAGTATAAGGTGATAAAGAGATCGGAACCGCAGGATACCCACCCCTTTATCAGAGACATAAGCGCAGGCGGCATACTTTTTCATACCGGTGAATATATATCCAGAGACAGCGTTATAGAAGTGAAGGTAAATATACCCCTGCATCCGCGTCCGCTCGAGGCGACATGCCGGATCGCGTGGATAAAACCATTGAGGATAGGCGGGTTTGATATAGGCGCCGAATTTATTAAGATAGACAAAGAGATGCAGGAGTTCTTAGATAAGAGAATCATAATGGCGCATAAAAGAAAATAGAGATGTTTTGCAGCCAAATAGAATATGAAACCAAGTCTTATTATAATATGTTCTGTCGTGGTGTCGGTCTTTTGTTGTTTTTATAACGACGCTTACGCCATCTTAGACGAAGAGTTGACTATTGAAGAGATAGAGACAGAGAGGCTCAAGAGAGAAGAGCAGCTGGAGACGCTAGAGGAAGTATATAGACTCCGCAGGGAAGAACTCGAGGAGATAATGGATATTATAAAAGAAAAGGATGAGGAGGTAAGAAGAATAGAGGAGGAGGAGAGGGAAAAAGAAAAGATAGAGAAGAAAGAGAGACTGCCGGAGGATAGCCAAAAGGAAAGAGAGGCCTTAGAGGAAGAGATTGAGGCCGAAAAGGTATCTTTCTTTAAGAATATTGTACATAAAGTGGATAAATATTTGAGGAATCTGCATCCTTATGTTGAACACAAAGAGGCTTATAACGATAATATATTTCTTACAAACCATGATGCAAAACAGGATATTATCAGCACAGTCACTACGGGAGGAAGGTATAAGATAGGCGACAGGCCGGGCAGCAAGACTTACATTCTTTTAGACAGCGGCGTAGAGTTAAAGTATTATGCCAGGAGCGAAAAGTCGAATACCGAAAACCCTTATGTAAAATTCCTCTTCTCTCACCGATTCAATAAATTATCTTTTAGTACCATCTACGCGCTAAGACGGGGTCAAAGGTCGCGCGCCGCCTTGGTAGACGGAGACACAAAAGGCGATTTTATCAATTATATGAATACATATTACGCCAATAATGTTAAATTGGATCTGAACCGCTTGATCGTGAAGCCGAAATACGAACATCACGAATATAGATACCGTAAAGAGTTTCACACCTCCAATTCTTACAAAGAAGATATAGCGACCTTAACGACAGATGTGAAAATTTTGCCGAAGACGTATATCTTTGGCTCATACAATTTCGGCATACTAACGTATTACAGACACCCTGTGCCTCCGGAGGACGACATAGATTACATGTATCAAACATACTGGATAGGAGTAAGGGGCAAGCCAACCGCCAAGATAAAGGGCTTGGTGAGCCTGGGATATCAAAATAGAGGCTATGATAACGGAAAGAATAGAGAGCTCGATACCTTGGACGCGAAACTGAGCTACAATATTTCTAAATATCTCAGGACGAGCGTAAGATATACCGGAAGGATTGAAGACTCAACCTTCGACCGGGCCGAAAGCATAAGGAGTAACAGGTTTTACGTTAGCTGTAAATACGAGCCCCCGTTTTTAAGAAAGCTCTCCTTTGACGGAAACGCCTCCTGTTCTTTTTATGATTATAAAATAGGAAGAGATGATATAATATATAACGCAGCCATAAACGGCATCTACAACCTGAAGAAGTGGATGAAGATAGCGCTCTCTTATGAGTTTAAAAAGAGGACCTCTGATGAAGACTTCGATGATAAGTATAAGAACCACGTGGCGTATTTAAAAATTATTTACGAGTTTTGACAAAATGAAGAGAATATTTTTATTATTGTTAATGATCTGTGTCGCCGGTTATGCTTATTCGGAGCCGGACGAGCAGGACGTTCCCTATAGGATGAACAACGGAGATGTTTTAAGTATATCCGTTTATGGGGAGCCCGATTTAAATAAGAAAGTAAGGGTTTCAGGAGAAGGCAAGATAAAATTTCCCCTCTTGGGAGAAGTTGAGATAAGAGGTCTTACGGTAGAAGGGGTTACGGAGAAGCTCGAAGAACTGCTTGAGAGGGATTATCTGATTAATCCCGAGGTCACCGTCTTTATAGAAGAACACGCAAAGTTCAACATACTGGGAGAGGTAAGAAATCCCGGCACATATGAGCTGAAAGGCCCTTTTACCGTAGTAGACGCTGTGGCCCTGGCGGGGGGATTTACGGATATAGCACATCCAAACGGGGTAAGGGTGGTAAGAGACGAAGGCGAAGAAAAGAAAGTTTTGAAAGTTCCCGTAGGAAGTATTTTGAAAAGCGGCAATAAGGCGAAAGATATTTCAGTAAAAGAAGGGGATACTATTGTGGTCCCCGAATCTTTCTTTTAAATATGATCCCTTCACAAGAAATAAGGGGTTTAAACCCCAAAGATTATCTTGATATAATATGGAAGCGCAAATGGATAGCCTTGGCCATCGCTGTGACTATCATGGGCAGCGTCGGTTTCTATACATTTACTTTTCCTAAGATCTACATGGCAACCACGACTCTCTTAATCGAGAAGCAGATCCCCCGTATTACCGGAAGGGCCACAGAAGACATGTACTTAAGAGAGATAAGAGATGCCGAATATTATCAGACCCAGTACAACCTCCTTCGCTCCCGTTCTCTGGCGGAAAGGGTGCTTAAAAAGCTGAGTCTGACCGCCGATCAGGAATTCGTATCTGCCGTTGACCCTGTTCGGAAAATCCTTGATATGGTAGAGATTAAACCGGTGCGCTTGAGTAACATCGTAAAGTTATCTGTAATGGGCAGAGATCCTTTAAAGATAGCCAATATAGCCAATGCCTGGGCGAGAGAGTTCATACATCAGGACGTGGAGAAGAAAGTAGGGGTGGCTAAGTACGGCGTCTCCTGGCTGGAGGATCAGTTGTCAGGCACTTTGAAGAAACTGCAGGATTCAGAGAAAGAGCTTAACCAGTTTATAAGAAAATATAAGATCGTTACCATTCCGGATATAGAGTCAAAGAAAGAGTCTCTGATAGAGAACATGAAAAGCCAAAAGGCCGAGCTGGAAAAACAGATTAAGGAGGCCAGCAAGAGATATAAAGAGAAGCACCCCAGGATGATCTCTTTAAACGCGCAGCTGGAAGCCGTTGATAAGAAGCTGAAAGAAGAGACAGACGAGCTTCTTTCCGTTCAGGAGGTCGCCGTAGAGTATAAGCTCTTTAAAAGAAAGGTGGACACCTACAAGTCTTTATACGAAGACCTGTTAAAACGCGCCAAAGAGCTTGATATTTCCAAATCGCTGACCCTTACCAATATAAGAGTAGTCGATGTTGCCTATGCTCCAAAACGTCCTATAAAACCTTCGCCGAAGAAGGATTTAACCCTCGCTTTAATGCTCAGCCTCTTTTTAAGCGTAACGGTTTCTTTCTTTTTGGAGTATATAGATTTTACGCTGAAGACATCAGAAGACGTGGAGCTGTACACAAAACTTCCATTTTTGGGGTATATACCTTCGGCTGAAAAAGAGGTGAAGCTTAAAGGAACCGCAAATTTAATCACCCAGCTTGATCCCCATTCCAGAATAGTAGAGGCATTCAGGAATCTAAGGGTATCATTGATATTTTCATCTCCTCAGGATAAGCCGTTGAAGAGCCTGGTGATAACAAGTTCGATACCGCAGGAGGGAAAGACCTTTATAGCCTCTAACCTCGCTGTTATATCCGCTCAAGCGAATGACAAGACCATTGTTATAGACGCGGATATGAGAAAAGGGGCCCTATCGAGAGTCTTTGGTGTTGAAAAAGAGAAGGGCTTAAGCAGCCTGCTAACGGGTATATGTTCTTTTGAAGAGGCGGTTGTTCCGGCAAGGTGCCCTTCGTATTTAGGCTTGGGGGACGAGTCGGATTCCGCCGCAGAGATCCCCAATCTCTGGATTCTCGGCCGCGGCCCGCACACACCCAATCCTACGGAGCTATTGGGCTCAGAGAAACTCAAAGAAATTTTAAAAGAGGCGCAGAAAAACTATGCCCGGGTCATTGTTGACTCTTCTCCTATCCTGAGCGTGGCCGATACGTTGATCCTGAGCGACCTATGCGACAGCCTGGTCTTGGTCATAAAGGCGGGCTCCACTTCCCTTAAGATTATAAACGAGGCGAAAAAGACACTTGAAAAGAAGATAAAGATTGTAGGCGGGATCTTAAATCATGTACAAGTCCAAAAGGGAGCCTACTATTACTATCATTACTACGACTCCTCAGGAGAGGAAGAATCGCAAAAAGAGAAAAAATGACAAAAAAAGAGGATTTTTTTTTGAGCTGATTTTAATCTTTCTTGTAATTTTTTCACCCGTTTTTCACGGTTCGCTAACCCCCGCCCCTTTAAGCGTTATTCAATTCGCGTCTTTTGCGCTCCTCCTTTCTTGGGGCGTAAGATTAATCCGCGTATCCGGTTCAGAGGTTATATATCCTTCCTCTACCTTCTTCGTCGTCTTGTTTTTTTCTATTCTGATCTTCCAGCTTATCCCGCTTCCGACGGTTATTTTGAAGGTAATATCGCCCAGTACACTCGCTCTCTATAAGCAGTATCTTCCCGATTTTACTAAAAGCGGCTTCTATCCTTTGACCATATATTCTTTTGCTACGAAGAGAGAGTTCTTGAATTCCATCCCGCTTTTTTTTATATTCTTTGTTACTTTGAATATAATTGAAAAAAGGGGCAGCTTTAATAGATTATTTTTAACAATTATATTTTGGTCGCTTGCGCTCTCTCTTTACGGAGTGGTAAAGAGGTATTTTTTGCCTATAGGAGAAGAACCGTATTCCTTCAGCACTTTCGGCAACAAAAACCATTTTGCCGCATATATGGTAATGGCAGCCCCCTTGGCTATGGGGTATGCCTTGTTGCAGAGGGAGAGGGTAAAGAAGTATCTTTTCGGCTTCATCGCCGCGATTATCTGCGCATCTGTATTTCTTTCCCTATCCCGGGCAGGGGCTCTCAGCATCATCTTTTCTTTAATACTTATGTTCTTCTTGCTTAAAAAGGAGGGTACGGCGACCGGAAGAAGATGGCTGATATCGGCTGCCGTCTTAGTGGCGATTCTGGTCTTATTCTCGGGGATCGGCCCCATCAAAGAGAGGTTCCTGAAGTTGCAGATGGCCTGGCTTTGGAGGTGGAATATTGTGCAGGATTCTATGCCTCTGATCAAGGATTTTCCTCTCTTTGGCGTAGGATGGGGAAATTTCCAATATATCTTTACCCTCTATAAAAAGTTTATATCAGTCTCTTATTACGCGCATCTTCATAATGACCATCTCCAGCTTATTGCAGAGACAGGTCTTATCGCCGCCTTCTTCTACTTCGCCTTTCTTGTCGGCTTATTTAGGGAGATATTCGCGAATCTCAAGACGAGAAGGGACCCGTTCGTAAAGAATATGGTCATAGGGGGGATATGCGGATTACTGGGGATGGTCTTTCACAGCTTTTTTGATTTTAATTTCCACATACCTGCCGTAGCGTTTCTCTTTTGGTTTATCTTAAGCCTCATTTACAAGTGCTCATATACGCATTTTAGATATGAAAAAGAAGATCATTAAAGGAAGAGGGCTTTGGTTTTTGTTTGTCACGGCAATAGTTATGACACTATTCCTCTCGTCTTTTGTCATCTCTTTTTTAAGGTCGGAATATTTTTATAAAAAATCACAGATTGAGAGCAGGCCCTATCTAAAATCAGAAAAATTAAATTATTACGTTAAAGTTTTATATTATATTGATAAAGCGATAAATTCACGCGGCGACAACGCTGAATATTACGCTGCGAAGGCAGATTATCTTTTGAGCGCCGCAGACGACGGATTAAAAGAAGAGCTGTCTATAGATAAAGAAGAGATTGAATATCTGATAAAAAGCGCGATAAGGCTTAATCCCACAAATTTTAAATATTATTTAAAACTCGGCTGGCTTAACAAAGATAAAGAGAAAGGGATTGCGGAAGGCCAGTTGCTTAAGGCAGCCGGCTTAAATTCTATGGAACCCCAGGTATACCTGTTTTTAGCCAGGTATTATAATAGGAAGAAAGATTTTAAAAGCGCCTTCCACAATTTAATGCTATTTTTTTGCTATAGCGAATATTCTTTGCGCGAGCAGTTGAATAGAATGAAGGAAGAGCTCAAAGAGGATGCGCCGTTATCCTTTGACAAAAAAACGGGATGTATGAAATATACAGTTATCGTCGGAGATGGGGAGTTTGATTTTAAAGACGAAGGATTTTTGCACATCAGTACTCCATTGCAGCCGGTAGTATACGCAGATAAGCCATCCGGCGAGATCGTTCTCTATAAAGATGATATTCTTTGCGGTAAATTTGAGTTTCGGGGTACGGGAAAAGACAATATAAGTAGATACGATCTCGGTACGCATTATTTGCCGCCCGGCATTTATTTCGATGAG
>JADHWH010000058.1 GCA_016783555.1 Candidatus Omnitrophota bacterium
CAGCTCAACACCGCCTGTTCGGGCTGCATTTTTACTTTGGTAATCTCAGGGCTTTTATACGCTTTTTTCTTATCCGGTGTTTGGTATTGGGTCTCTCTTGTTTCTTTTGGCCTTTCTTTAACTTCTTCTATCAGTTTTGCCTCAAAGATATCTCCTACGAATTCCAAAACATCTCTTTCTATTACTTCTTTCTGGCCTTTGTATTCACTCTTTAGGATCTCCTGTATATCCCCTACTGAATGCCTCCCGTCAAGAAGTTGCCATATTCTAGAGCCGGTCTCGTTGGAGATGGAATAGATATACTGCATATCTTCCTGGCTTTTGCATAGAGGCATAATCACAACCTCATCGAAGATGTGTCTTGTTACCCACTTATCCTTTACTATCCTGTAGATATCGTTTGGGGTTAGCATATTCACACTCCTTTCTACTGTGCGATTGCTGCATTGTTTCATTGTCAGCAATTTAGCAGTTTTTGTGCATTTAATTCTGCTAATTGCCGGAAATAATCCGGACAGCAGTTCATATCGCCGCATTCAAGCCTTGCCTTAGCCGGACAGGATGAACAAAAATCCCTCAATTTACAATCGAGGCATTTATTTTCAGGGCTCGCCTTAAACGATTCAACACGATCTCCTAAGATCTTCCATCCTTCCTTTAGACTGCCGTCTAAGATAGAATACCCTGAAGAAGGAAGTTCAAGGCAGGGCTTTAATTCTCCATAAGGGCTGACAGCTAATCCCTTCTTACCCGCCCCGCATTGAAACAACCTGCCCTTCATACAATTTCTCGTTGGTTCTTCATCCTCCCAGGTTTTTTCCGGCGGTGAATCACCCCTATCGATAGACTCTGGAAATACCATTTTATCTACCTTCAATACCTCTTCAGGCTCAAGGCGCAAGGTGAGATTATCTTTTGAGCCATCAGACCGGGGCATAAGGATAGTCGTCCACTCAGGAATTACCTCTAAATCTTTTACAAATCCCTTCAAGTTCTCAATCTCATCAAGGTTTGCCTTGGTTATATTAATTTTTAAAGCGAGCTTTAGTTTTCTTTCTCTAAGAAGTTCGATTGCCCTCATTACCTTATCAAAAGAGCCGCTATCCTGGGTAAACCAGTCAAAGCGTTCTTTTTTCAGACTGTGAAAAGATATCTCTAAAGAGATAAGCTGAAACTCTTTTAACTTATCGGCAATTGGGGGGGTGATCAGAGTGGCATTGGTAAAAAGATGGATAAAAAGTCCGATCCTGCGGGCATAATCTATCAAAGAAAAGATGTCTTCTCTCACTAAAGGCTCGCCGCCGGTTAAGGTTACATGCAGGCATCCTGCGTCAACCAATTGGTCAAAAATGGATTTTACCTCGGATGTAGTCAATTCTCTCCTACCTAATTCCGGCACAACATAGCAGTGTCGACAACGCAGGTTACATCGATGGGTAATTTCAAAAAAGACACTGCGCGGGAAACCTGTCCTGTCTCGCTTTTGCTCAAGCCTCTTTCCAAAATCTTTTGTATATTCTGCTTCTTTCATCATGGTCAAACCGAGAATTTCTCTTCAACAAAGCTTGTTGCGGTTTTATCAGGAACAAAACCAAAAGAAAAACAGGGAATATCTTCAACCAGTGCCCCGCAAAACTTAAGAGAAAAATCTATGCCCTCTCTATCCCATATAGCCGGAAAGCATTGGGTTATAAGCTGAAAAAGGCTTTCTCTCTTTCCTAAAGGAATAAGCCTGTTCTCCTTACTCTTAGAGAGAAAAAGGATTTTTCTAAGCGGGGCTTTTTGGCAAGAGATAGCCCTCCCCTCACCCGGCCAGGGCGTGCCATACACAAAATATCCTTCTTTTTCTCTGCGCACAATCACCCGGTCATCGCTAAGGACTGTAACCTCATCTCTCTCTTGCCATAACTTAGCCAAGGTAGTCTTGCCAACTCCCGATATGCCGGGAAAGATTACTCCCTCTCCGTCGAGTATTATGCCTGAGGAGTGGATATGCAGTCCTTGATAGCGATGTAAGACGCTGATACTTATGAGCTGACCCGTAATTTGCATCAGCCGTTCTAATGACCACGTCCTTTTATTTTTAATATTAAGCCCCTCATGGGCAGTCTCTGCCTCAGGTGAAATATAGACCTTGGCCCTTGGCAAGTCTTTTTTCATAAAACAAATCTGGGTTACTTTCTTGCTGCCTTCGTTTTCGGGCGATTGATATGTTTCAAAGATATAATCTCCCTTATAGATATAGGAACGCCAATTCTCCCTTGCCTCGAACAAACTCCTGTCTCTGGGATATTCAGGAAGCCTGGCTACCTCAACATCAATAATAAAATCATTCCTTCCCGGCTGAATAAAATCCCTGATATCCAATGTCTTATTTTTGTCTTCTTTAATCTGTAAATTTTTATGGCGGAATAAAAATCCGACTCCGCCTATTTCTACCCGAACCTGACTCAACGCTTTCCCCTTCTCTCTACTATCTTTTCCGTCTCCGCCTTTACTGTCCGGGTCATCTCTCGATAATAGGGCGGGCAGGCGCTCGCATCTCCGCACTCAAGCCAGCCCATCGCCGGACAAAAGTTACAATATTGAGAGAGCTCGCAATCTCGGCATTGATAAGTCGGACCGGGAGGGGTATTTCTCACATAATCGCTCAAGACTCTCCAGCCTTCGGTAAAGCTTCCCTTCAAAATCTGATATTTAGGTTCCGGCATATCCATGCAGAGCTTCATCTCACCGTAAGGGTTTATCACCGCCTCTGTGCTTCCAGCGCCGCAACGAAATAACCGGCTGTGATCTATCTTTCTTTCCCGCCTTTTTTTATTCTTTGGTCTTCTGTTTTTCTTCTTCAACGCGTCTAATTTCTCAAATTCTATCTCGGTATCTTTTTGTATCTCTTTCCTTAGCTGACTGGCTTCTTGAACTGACAGGCGGAACTTTAAGTTCTCCTTTCTTCCGTCCCACGACGGTGTTACTACCGGCCCCCAGCGGAAATGCGCCCCGAATTTCTCTACCGCAAAGTGTCTCATCTTCAGCATATCATACCTATTTATAGTCATCGCCGTAGCCTTAAAATAAACCTCGATCCCCCTATCCCGGAGAAGTTTCACTGCGTTTAAAACTTTTTTATAAGTACCGGGCGTTTTAGTAAACCAGTCAAAAATCTCCTTATCGCTGGCGTGAAAAGAGATATCAATCTTATTTAAGCCCAATTCTTTTAAGCTATCCGCCTTCTTCGGCGTAATTAAAGTCCCGTTGGTTAAGACTATTATATTAAACCCTTTGGTTTTGGCGTATCTTAAAATATCAAAAATATCATTGCGTAAGAAAGGTTCTCCTCCGGTAAAGCCTAAATTTAAGCACCCGGCCGCGGCAAGCTGGTCTAAAATAAGAAAGACCTCTTTTGTGGTTAATTCTTTCGTCCCTCGTTCTTCGTCTTTAGGGGGCACCACATAGCAATGCCGGCATTTCAGGTTGCATCTATAGGTAAGCTCAAACATCGCCTTAATAGGAGATGTCCTTTTCTCTGCTTTTGTTATTAACCGTAACTGTAATTTATTGTAATCAAAGGATTCAATCATTTTATTTGGACTAGGTTATGACAGCTCCCCCACTATAACCATATGTGGCATTCTGGCCTAACACACAACTCGGATTAGTAAATTGGCACTGACCTACTGAACAAGTGTTTGCTGTCGGGGTGCCCTGCTTCGGTCTAAAATAGTTACAACAAGCTAAGACCGCTTGTTCGGGCTGCATCTTTACCTTGGCGATCTCCGGGGTCTTATACGCTCTTTTCTTATCTGTGGACTGCTGGAGACTGTTGGACATTGTGGATTTCGTCTCTTTTGATTTTTCAATAAGTCCCGCCTCAAAGACATCTCCGATGAATTCTAAAACCTCTCTTTCTATTACCTCTTTCTGGCCTTTGTATTCACTCTTTAGGATATCCCCGACTGAATGCTTTCCGTCAAGAAGCTGCCAGACCTTAGAGCCGGTCTCATTCGAGATAGAATAGATATACTGCATGTCATCCTGGCTCTTGCATAGAGGCATAATTACTACTTCATCAAAGATATGTCTTGCTACCCATTTGTCTTTTACTGCCCTATATACATCGTCTGGCTTTATCATCTATAAGCCTCCTTTTTGGAAACTCTTTTCTATTCTATAATACCTTTTTCACAACTTCCTCTTTCATCTCTTCCTGCTTATGCGCCAATTCACAATAGAACTCCACAGGGCTTTCCATATCGCCATTCTCTACCAAGGCGCGGCCGGGGCATTGCCTGCAAAGATAATCTATTTTGCAATCGCGGCATTTAGTATTCTTTTTAGCCTTGAGGCTTGTAAGTTTTGAATAGAGCCTGATGAAACCCTTAAGGAACTCCTCTTCCTTCAAATCTGCATATTCTTCTTTTATAAAGGAGCAGAGTCTCATCTCTCCGTAAGGATCGATATGAAAAGAAGTCAAGCCGCAGGGAAATAGATAGCCTTCTTTTAACCGTGCATTTTCTTTATGATGAAGAAATTGCTCCCGACACAAAGAGAGCATTTCGTTATCAGAATACTGTATATTTAATATTTCATCGGGTGTAAGTCTAAGGCTGCAGGGCTTCTTTGAGCCGTCTATGCCGGGGTAAAGCACAAGGTCGCAACGAAAGCGCTTTTTACCCAAAAGCTCTTCGCTGAATTTTGTTATCTTCAAAATTTCATCGCGGTTTATCTTCATGCCGTTGGATTTAAGGACAAGGGGAAGTCCTCTTTCTTTAATCATCTCTATCGCCCGCATCACTCTTATGAAACTCCCCTTAATCTGAGTTACCTCCTCATACACTTTTTTAGTTAAGCCGTTTAAGGTAATCTCGATAGAATATGGCGGGAATTCAGCTAAACAATCCGCTATCCGGGGTGTAATCAGCGTGCCGTTTGTGAAGATGCTGATTAGGAAGCCTCTTTTTCGAGCATAGGTATAAATGTCAAGAAAGTCTTTTCTTAAAAATGGCTCTCCGCCGCTAAGGCAGAGCCAGAGGCACCCGGCCTTTTTGATGTCATTTATGATGCGCGTTATTTCGTCAAATTCAAGCTCTTTTTTATATTCTTCTTGCTTGATAAAACAGTGCTGACATTTAAGGTTGCACTGATAAGTAACGTCTATCTGCCCACTGACGGGACGGCCTTGAGAAAAGATCTTCTTCTCTAACCGCTCAATATAGTTATCTTTTTCGTCAAACCTTATGGAAGACACCTGCGCATTCTCCACAGAAATTTGTCATACAAAGGCTTTATAATTCTGTTTCCCCTGCTGATAATGGGGGCTATAAAAACGATGATTCGATTAATAAATTGATATTCGCGACTCGCGAGATCAACCACCCTGCCATTCTTTAAGGTACCTACCGCTTTTCCTGAATACATCTCTTCTGTTATACATTCCGACGCGGGTAGAGAATTATCCCCGCGAACATAGAGGGAAAATCTCTTTCCATCATTGATTTTCCTGACAAGGCGGTGGCAGATTTTCTGAGTATCTTTTTGATACAAAAGCATGTCTCCGATCTTTAAATCTTCCATCGGGACTCTTTTTATCAGTAATCTCTCTCCAGGCCTCAAAAAGGGCCACATGCTGAAGCCGCTGGTTTCGAATAATGATAAATCTTTTGATTCCATCGCCTGCGTCTCGGAAACAGAACAACTATTTCTGCGAAGCCAAACTTACATCTCTCTAAAGCCCGGCGAAGCAGAATGCCCTTCGACGCGCTCACTTCGTTCGCTTGCTCAGGGCATGGTGAGCAAGGGGAAGCCTCGTTATTGCTTACAATGTGAGGCTTTCCCGCGTCGAACCATGGTACCCCTGGCGCGAGTCGCCTACTACGCTCGCGCTGATGCGCTCGCTGCGTAGGCCCACCTCGCTCGCTTACGGCCTCGCCGCTTCGCGGCTACAGGCCTTATCCTCACTTCGTTCGGCGCTCGCTCGCTTCGACTCTTCGTCCTCAGATGAAAATATGGTACCCCTGGCGCGAGTCGAACGCGCGACACCAGGTTTAGGAAACCTGTGCTCTATCCATCTGAGCTACAGGGGCACTGTCACGTGATAACGATAGTGTAAAGCGTAAGGCGCAAAGCGAAAAACTGTTGTGTCGCCTTCGCGACCTTTATATTTAACGCCGCCGAAGGCGGCACCACAGCCTTGCGCTTCTCGCTTTGCGTTTTGCGCTCTCTAGAACTTTATCAAACTAAATACCGGATACCCCTCAAGCCTGGCGCGGCCTTTAAGGAATCCCAGTTCGATTAAAAATACTGACTCAATGACCTCTCCGCCCATCTTTTTTATCAAACCGCACGCGGCGGACGCGGTCCCCCCTGTCGCCAGGAGATCATCTATGACTAACACCTTATCTCCATTTGAGATTGCGTCTTCATGCATCTCGAGCGTATCCGTTCCGTATTCCAAATCATAGGTAGCGCTTACTGTCTTATACGGCAGTTTGCCTTTCTTTCTTATAGGTATAATACCCACGCCCAGCCTATCCGCTATAGCTGAGCCCAGGATAAAGCCGCGCGCCTCAACGCTTGCGATAAGATCGATCTTCTTATCCTTATACCTATCTGACAAAATATCTACGGCGGTTTTAAAGGCGGACTTATCCTTCAAAAGCGGTGTTATATCCTTGAATATAATCCCTTTTTTGGGAAAGTCGGGAACATCTCTTATATAACCTTTTAACTCTTCTGAGTTCTTCACCCAGCCCCTCCTTCTAAGCATTTACTAATTCGCTTTTTTAACTTTTGCAAACTGCTTCCGTATTGTTTCAATTTCCTTTCGCGAGTATATGCTTCTTCTTTGGAAGAATAAGCCTCATAATAAACAAGATGCAAAGGAAGATATTTTCTAGTCGAATAACATTTGCCTAACCGATGTTTATGTAAACGTTCTATCAAATCCGGTGTACACCCTATATAAGTCCAACCCTTATGTACTAGAGTTGGATTCTTCACACTCTTCAAAAGATATACATAATACATCTTAGGAGGGGCTGGGTTCACCCAGCCCCTGCACGCAGGGGCTGGGTTCATTTGCTGGCCGCCTCCTGTTGGATTATTATAGTTTTCAGTTTCTTCATAGCAGCGCTCTCTATCTGCCTGACCCTCTCTCTGGTAATGCCGAAATGCTTGGCGGTATCTCTCAGTGTATGCGGAACGCCGTCTTTTAAGCCGAACCTGAGGCTCAATATCTTTCTTTCTCTGGGCGACATATTCTTTAAAAGCTCCAGAATCCTCTCCTTCTGCAGATACGCCCCGACCTCATCATCGGCGGTAGCTATGTTGTCATCCTCGATTAAATCTATGAATTCAGCGGTGCCGCTGTCGCCGATAGGGGCGTTTAACGATGATATTTTAGACGCCATCTTGTTGAGCTGCCTGATCTTTTTTACGGACATTCTCATCTTTCTCGCGATCTCGGTTGTCCTCGGTCTTCTCTTAAGCTTTACGAACAGATAATCCGAAATCTTCTTAAATTTCATTAAAAGCTCCACCATATATACAGGGACCCTTATTGTCTTTCCCTGGTTTGCAATAGCCCGTGTTATATACTGCTTAATCCACCATGCCGCATATGTAGAGAATCTGTAGCCTCTCCTGTGATTATACTTCTCTACTGCCTTCATAAGGCCGAGATTCCCCTCTTCTATCAAATCCATCATCGGCACGCCCAGATAGCTGTATCTTTTGGCGATGTTTATGACAAGCCTTAGGTTGGCGCGGATCATCTTCTGCCGGGCGGTGTCGTCGCCTCTCTTTATCTTCTTTGCAAGCTCTATCTCCTGTTTAGAAGTAAGAAGGGGTATATCTTTTATCTCTTTAAGATAACGTTTTATCGCGTCCATAATTTCACCTTAAAATTCGAATTTAACATCTTGTCTACTTCTTTCTCTTCTTCTTTGACTCGATTGCGGCCTGTGCCGCTGCGATCCGCGCTATCGGGACCCTGAAAGAGGAGCAGCTTACATAATCCAGGCCTATCTTGTCACAGAACCTCACGGATTTTGATTCGCCGCCGTGCTCGCCGCATATGCCGACCTTGAGATTTTTCCTTACGGCGCGCCCCTTATTCACCGCGATCTCCATAAGCTGTCCTACGCCGTCCTGGTCGACACTCTGGAACGGGTCGCTGTCTAATATCTCTTTCTGGTAATAATACTGCAGGAAATTACCCGCGTCATCACGGGAGAGGCCGAAAGTTGTCTGGGTAAGGTCGTTCGTGCCGAAAGAGAAAAATTCCGCCACTTCCGCGATCTTATCCGCGGTAAGCGCTGCCCGGGGGAGCTCTATCATCGTGCCCACCGTATAATCTATCTTTCTTTTTTTCTCCTTCATAACCTCTTCTGCGGCCTTGTGGACCACTTCCGCCTGAGATTTGAACTCGTTTACGTGCCCTACCAGAGGTATCATTACCTCAGTGACGGCCTTTACGCCCTCTTTCTCCGCGTCGCACACAGCCTCGAATATCGCCCTTGACTGCATTTCGGTGATTTCAGGATAGACTATACCGAGCCTGCAGCCGCGGTGGCCAAGCATTGGGTTTGTCTCCTTTAAGCTCTCGATTCTTGATCTAACTTTATCTACGCTGAGTCCCATTATGCCTGCCAATTTTTCAATCTCTTTTTTGCTGTGCGGCAGGAACTCATGCAGCGGCGGATCCAGCGTCCTTATCGTTACAGGCCTGCCGTTCATCATCTTGAAGATCCCCTTGAAGTCCTCTCTCTGCAGAGGAAGGAGTTTCGCGAGGGCTCTCTTTCTCCCCTCCGAATCCTGCGCGAGTATCATCTCCCGCATAGCGTCGATCTTGCCTTCTCCGAAGAACATATGCTCGGTCCTGCACAGGCCTATCCCCTCGGCGCCGAACGCTATCGCGACAGAGGCCTGGTCAGGCTGGTCCGCGTTCGTCCTTACCTTAAGCCTTCTGTACTTATCGGCCCATTTCATAAGTTTAGAAAAGTACCTGTACATCGTTGAGTCGCCCGGCTTCATCGTCTTATCAAGCAGGACCTGCAGGACCTCGGACGGTTTTGTCTCTATCTCGCCCAGCATTACCTCGCCTGACGTTCCGTCGATAGAAATAAAGTCGCCCTCTTTTACAGTGTGGTCCTTTACCACCATCTCTCTGTTGGAGTAATTTATATTAAGGCCGCCGCAGCCTGCGACACAGACCTTTCCCATCTGTCTTGCGACGAGTGCGGCGTGAGAAGTCATGCCGCCGCGCTGGGTAAGTATACCTACCGCGGCATTCATACCTTTTATATCTTCCGGACTGGTCTCGATCCTCGTGAGTATCACCTTCTCGCCCCTAGCTTGCCACTCCTCTGCATCCTGCGCGTTAAATACCACCTTTCCGGTGGCGGCGCCGGGTCCGGCGTTAAGCCCTTTTGCAACGACCTTTCCTTCCTTTGTGGCTTTTTTCTTCTGCTCTATGTCGAAGACGGGCCTTAAGAGCTGATTGAGCTGTTCCGGCTCTACCCTCATAAGCGCCTCTTCTTCCTTTATGAGCCCCTCATCAACCATATCCACGGCTATCTTTATAGCCGCCATACCAGTCCGTTTTCCTGTCCTGGTCTGAAGCATCCAGAGCTTGCCCTTCTGTATCGTGAATTCCAAATCCTGCATATCCCTGTAGTGTTTCTCAAGCTTCTTGTAGATTTTTAAAAGATTATTAAACGGCTTTGGCATATCCTCTTTCAACTTGTTTATGGGCTGGGGAGTCCTTATACCGGCAACCACGTCTTCGCCTTGCGCGTTTATAAGATACTCGCCGTAGAATTTATTCTCTCCGGAAGCAGGATCCCTTGTAAACGCGACCCCTGTTCCGCTCGTATCGCCCATATTTCCGTAGACCATCGCCTGGATATTAACCGCTGTTCCCCATTCCGAAGGTATGTTATTTATCTGCCTGTAGGCGATAGCCCTTTGGTTATTCCATGATCCGAAGACAGCCCCTATAGCGCCCCAAAGCTGCTCCATCGGATCCTCCGGGAAGTTTTTGCCGGTCTTCTTCTTTATCTCTTTTTTATAAAGGCTTACGAGTTCCTTTAGGTCTCCGGTTTTGAGCTCTAAATCGAGCTTGACACCTTTCTCTTCTTTTATTTTATCCATAATGACTTCAAAGGGATCGTGCTCGTCTTTGCCCTGGGGTTTTAATCCTAAAACGACATCGCCGTACATCTGGACAAACCTTCTGTAAGCATCATAGGCGAATCTTTCATTCTTCGTCTGCTTAATAATCCCCTTTACCGTAACGTCGTTTAAGCCGAGGTTTAATACCGTATCCATCATGCCCGGCATAGAGACGCGCGCGCCTGAGCGGACAGATACT
>JADHWH010000014.1 GCA_016783555.1 Candidatus Omnitrophota bacterium
CTATAGACAGCCTCCTTGAACGTAATGGAGTGTAACCGAACTCTTTTACGAACTGCGCTACCACATCTCTGCGTTCCTTACGCGCATCTTTAGGTAGATGCGGTACGTGAGTAAAGAGCCGTCCCAAAGTAGCACTTAGCCGCATATGTACATTTACTGCCCAACCTGAGGCTTCCAAGAGGACACTCATATCCCTTTTGCGTATCTTGATGAAACCCATAATTATACCCGGTAATAAAATAACGGCTGCTATTCCCACTAATGCAACTAAAATATGAGCTGGTTTTACCTGGGAGAGGGCCTTGGTAACATAAGCAAAGGATGATCCAAGAGCCGCAATAGCTATGCCTCCACCTAATAAGAGATCGCGAGTCATGCCTGACGCGCTGGGGGCAGTAAAACTTTTCTCTAACTTGCCCTCGCGGGATTTGGTGAATTTATCTATTTGTTTCCTTATAAAACTTGTAAATTGCTGGAAAGGTGCTCTTACTGACTCCCATATGCTAATAGGGTTTTCCACAATATCTACTATTTCCGCATCCCACTCTCGACCGTCTGCGGTAAAAAAGATGCCTCGCTTCCCAAGACGCAATCTGCCTGCGGTGCCAGAAGTTACTGCCGCCACAATCTCAAATTTAATATCTTTATCCTGGCGACCTGTAACCTCTATATACAAGAGATACATAAAACTATTTTCCGCTATCTTTTTGTGTACCTGCCTGTCCTGAACTTTCATTGTAAAAGTAATTTGCCTACCATCAATTACTAGTGTGCCCATTTCAAAAAGGGAGCGAGTCTGAGGATTATAAAGATTTGAGAAACTCACAAAATTGTTTGCCAACTCCATCAACCACCTTTGGTAAAGAATTAACTTTTCCAAATTGTGCATCTGATTTAAATCGTCAGCTACAACCAAATCTTTTGCAATAAGCTCGCTCACCTGTTTCCTATAGGATCCGTTGAGATAGGTACGCAGTCTATCCACATCCAGTTTTTCTACCTTTATTCCTTGTTTGTTTTCTAACCACGTTCGGTATGAGGCAAAGATATTTTTTACCTTATCCCACTGTTTTTGGGTAAGGTGTTTGACCGGCCCCCCAAGAGCGCGGTTTAGAACCTTCTCCTTGAGGTCAAATAGGCGCTCAACATATATGGGATTGATCGATGCCTCTAGCTCCAGGATACCTTTTGGGTTAGGTATAGCCAATGGGGCATCCTTAATCCGAGTCTCCATAATTGACTTATCCATAAAATCGATTTCTTCAAGCTCCTTCTGGCGAAGCTGCATCTCGGCCGCTGCCCTCTCATCGAACCTGACCATTGCGCACTGTGTAAAATACTGCTCGATCTTTTCCTCCAAGCTAGCGATTAGCCCATAAGCTTGCGACGTTTCGTTTCCCCAGGGCATAACCTCTGTGGCATTATCTCCTTTAGGGATTTCGCCTTTCGCTTTCCATGTAAGATATACCTCTGTCTCATGAAAAAATATCTTAAGCTGCTCTTGACCAATCCCTGCCTTACCGCTAGCATCAAGAACAAAGCCGACAGTCTCTATAACCGAAATAATGAATTGAGCTAAATCAGAGTTAGATGTGGCTTCCGGGGGAATGATACCATCGCCATTATTTGCTGCGCTAGCCATAATGCTCTGCACGTCGCGTACCTGAGCCAGACTAATCTTCTGCGTACCTGATGAATTGAGGTTGGTTAAGATAAGCTTTGCTACTTTGCGCAATTTTTGGCCTTCAGGGTGACTGGTATCGATATCGTTTAAGTCTAAGGCGTCAGTACCAACGGACAGACGGCTGCGATTGGCAAGAAATCGAAACAGCCAGGCCTGCGCTGCCTTAAGTTCATTGGTCCTGATACGACCGTTTTGATCAGTATCTACATAAGAAGCAAATACAGGATCACAGTTAAGGCTGCTGATCGGGATGCTGGTAGCTGCCCAGTGCGCCTCATCAAGAACTTGTATCTTTTCTAAATCCTGTGCATTTTGGATTCTAAGCTGATAGCTTCTACCGTAATTTTTAAATATTAATTGAGGCATGAATAAATCTCCTTAATTATTAGGCCGTCTCTTCGAGGCGTATTCCGTGAATTTTATAATATCATTCATCATCTTTACCGCCAGGGCAGGATGCGCGCCTATTGCGGTCTCTCCGGAAAGCATCAAATAGCCGGAGCCATCAAGGATAGCATTTGCGATGTCGCTTACTTCAGCGCGTGTCGGCCTCTTATGCTCGGTCATGCTTTCGAGCATTTGAGTAGCGGTAATCACCATCTTCTTTTGCTTAATGCACTTCTTTATGATCATCTTCTGCATCATAGGAACCTCATATATGGGTAAAGATACCCCCATATCGCCGCGCGCTATCATAATGCCGTCTGCGATTCCGAGTATTTCATCAATATTCTTAATGCCTTCTCGGTTTTCGATTTTAGCGATGATCCGAGGTTTTACCTTACTATGATTTACAAATCGCTTTACGTTAAGGACGTCCTTTTTATTCCTCACAAATGACTGCGCGATAAAATCCATTTTGTTCTTTAGGCCGAATTGCAGATCTTTCTTGTCTTTTTCGGTTAGATCCTTGAAGCTAAGCTTAATACCGGGGATGTTAACGCCCTTGTTTTCCTTTAAGATTCCGGGCGTAACCACTTCTGCTTCTACGTAATTTTTTGATGTGGATTTTACCCTGAGTATGATATTGCCATCGTCTATATATATGAAAGCGCCTCTTTTTATATCGCGGAGAGGGCCCTCATAATCAAACGGTATAGTCGTCCTATCGTTGGCCTTTTTTTGATTGCTTAAATAGACTGTTTGTCTATTTTTTAACTGTATGGATTTGCTTCTATCTCTGAATGTTCCTATCCTTATCCGGTAACCCTCGAGGTCTTGCAGGATCTTTATACGGCGTCTGTATTTTTTATTTAATTTTCTTATTAAGTTTATGCGGATTAGGTGTTCTTTATGACTCGCGTGTGAAAAATTGAGCCGGGCTACGTCCATTCCCGCCAGCATCATTTTTCGAACTACAGTGGTATTTTCACTTGAAGGTCCTAGCGTGCATATAATCTTTGTTTTAACCATTCTTATATGTAAGAGGTGGTACCCTTCGCGTATTCACTTCGCTTAAGGGTATACTTTCAGAACTCTTCCCTAAGCTTCCGAACTCTGTTTGGAATTTTCACTAGCTTCCGAACTCTGTCCGGAATTTTCATTCGAAACCTGCGCTTCGCTCTCTTTGGCCTGCATGTTCTTTCTTTCCAGTTTGCGCTGTCTCTTTTCTTCTTTCTTCTTTTTCCTCGCTAATTCTTTCTTACGCTTTTGAAATGAATAATCATCTCTTGCCAATATACCCTCCTTTCATCAGGGAAACACGCTGCCCAGGGAAAAATGCCCTCTGTTAAAAAGAGGGCATTTAAATAAAAACCCTGAATGCTTGACCGCTCACTTTTAGCGGCCTTCGTTTTTGCGCTTTGAAAAGCATTCCTTGCAATATACCGGACGGTCGCCGCTCGGCTTGAAAGGGACTTCGCATTCTTTCTTACAGTCTGCGCAAGTCGCCTTGTGCATTTCTCGCGGACCTCTGTCGAATCCACCACCTTGATATCCCATGTTACCTCCTTTCTGGTTTTTGTAAAGATTTTGAAGAGCAAATTACCAACAACTCTTATCCGAATATTTAAGTGCGTTTTTTTCGCAGGTGAAAAAATGCCTTCTTCTTTTTAACGGGCTTTAGCTTTTTTTCAAGCCCCCTTTTATCGGAACGGCCTTCCCGGGGAAGATCTCTTTCCGCGGGCCTCATATCCCGGCTTGCGTTAAACGGGCTGCCTTTTTTGCGCTTTGAAAAGCATTCCTTGCAGTATACCGGACGGTCGCCGCTCGGCTTGAACGGGATTTCGCATTCTTTCTTGCAGTCTGCGCAAATAACCCGGGTATAATTTCTTTCCCTGGGGCCATTGCCTTGTCTTCCTCTGTCATGGCGATGAGGGTGATTGAAGTTCCGGAAAGGCTTTTGGGAATAGCTTTTCTCAAAAGGTCTTTTTGAAGACTGGCTGATTAAGATATCCAGCTTCTTCTCCATGGCACTCAACTGCTGCTGCACTTTATCAATGAGGCCGGCTACACTCGATTCATCCTGTGGCGCGGCAAATAAACCCTTGCGTTTAAAACCTTTTTTCACATTGCCCCTTTTCTCTTTACCTACTGTAGCACAAATAAAACTCTCTTGCAACTTATTTCGTTACAGAAGCTCCACGCCTAACTCTTCAAAAAGCCCACAGAGTTTCATCGTGGGCAAGCCCAGTATGTTATAGAATGAGCCTTCTATATTATCGAATATGAATGTTCCGGGGCCTTCTATTGAAAAACCGCCTGCCTTATCGTGAGGGCCCGCTACTCTTAAGAATCTATCTATTTTTCTGCGCGAGAGCTTTTTAACATAGACCTTTGATATGTCGACCGCGCCTTTTGATTTTGCTTTTTTTACGTCTATTACGTAAAGCCCGGTATAGACAAGGATTGTCTTCCCTGAGAATGCATTGAGAAGGGATTTTGCCTCTTTTCTTGTTTTTGGTTTTCCGATCAGGCGCTTTCCTAATAAAACAACGGTATCGGCGCCGATAACAAAGCCTTCCTTATATCTACCCGCTACCTTTTCGGCCTTGAGCCGGGCATTATAGAGGACATTGAACCTCGCGCCCCTTTTAGGGTACATCTTCTCGGGGACATTACTTATGACGACGCTGTGCGGTATCCCGCATTCTTTTAGTATCTTCGAGCGTCTCTTTGACGCCGACGCTAATATTATTTTGTATTTCGTAGATTTCATAGATTATCACCGCAAACCCATCCCGTAGAAAATGCCGCCTGTATGTTGTATCCGCCTGTCTTGGCGTCTATATCTATAATCTCACCCGCGAAAAAAAGCCCCTTTACAAGTCTCGATTCCATAGTCTTCGGATTTATCTCTTTTGTATTCACGCCGCCCCTCGTAACGATACACTCTTCGATCGGCATCACACCCTTGACGGTCAATCTTAAATCAAATAAACTCTTGATAAGCTTTTTTCTTTCCTGGGTTGTGATCTGGCTTGCGTTTTTATCTCCGCTTACGCCGCTGTATTCAAGAAACCGCCTTATTATACCCCGGGGTAGAAGATTTTTAAATATATTTTTTATGCTCTTCCTGGGATTTGCCTTAAATTCGCGCAGCAATCTTGAATCTAGTTTTTTGTGGTCCAGGGCAGGCTTAAAGTTAACGGATATCGTTACGCCGGTTTTGAGTTTTAAGGCATCGTAGAGATCGGCGCTTATATCAAGGACAGCAGGGCCCGATAGGCCAAAGTGAGTGAATAGCATCTCGCCGAATCTTTCATCTATCTTTTTATCGCCGGCAAAGAGCGTTAAGCGTACATTCTTAAGCGATATGCCCTGCCAGTCTCTTATAAAGTCTTCTTTAATGAGGATAGGGGAGAGGGCCGGCCTTAAAGGCGCGATCTTATGGCCGAGCAATCGGGCTATCCTATGCCCATCGCCTGTCGAACCTGTTCCGGGGTAGGATAGGCCGCCTGTGGTGATAGCAACGCGCGCCCCTAAAAAACGCTTATTGGAATACGTCAGAATGCCTTCTATTTTCTTATCCTTTACCCCGTTAGACCTTATTATCTTATCTTTAAGAGATTGTGTAATATTATTAGGTCTAACGGGGTTTATAATGATCTCGCGGGCGCGCTCCCCTGAGAGGAACTTAATCTTCTTATTTTTTAACTTCGTTTTTAAGACATTCAGGATATCGTCCGATCTATCGCTTTCCGGGAATACGCGGCCGCCGCGCTCCTTTTTAAGTTTAAGGCGGCTATCTTCAAAAAATGAGATGAGATCGGCATTAAAAAACTTCGCGAAGGCATTTCTCAAGAAATCGCGCGACTGGGAGAACTTCCCGAGAAAGTCTTCGATATTGCAGGAATTGGTAAGGTTACACCTGCCTTTTCCCGAGATGAGGAGTTTCTTGCCGGGGGTGTCGTTCCGCTCAACGAGGAGGATCTTTCTACTTCTTTCAGCAGCGCGGATCGCGGCCATCATGCCGGCCGGACCCGCTCCGATTATAATCGCGTCGAATTGTTCCATTCTTCACCAATATTGCGTTCCCAGACCTCTATAAAGCAGAAAACCCAAAAAAGGTCAGAACAACGCCAAAGATAAACGCACCAACTGAATGGGCTATCAGCAGGTTTTCATTCTTCTCGTAAGCCTGCATGAACTTGGATACGGTATTTGGAAAGACAATCATCCATATACCCTTGATGAGTCCACCCCAACCTATGATTGTAATCATTACAGTCCAGTTAGCCACCCATACATTATGGGTCAGGACAATTACAACTCCAATAACAAGCGCAAAGAGCCCGGCAATAAAGACCAGGGCCGCATTTTTACAGAAATCGCCCATTACATGTTGAAAGGCCTTCTGGTTAAAAACAAGACCCGCTCCAATAATCAGATAACAGAGACCAAAAATCCTGGCGATAAATACCGAAGTTTCCATAGCTACCTCCTTTTTTATAATTATATACGTAAACCCGCAAAAATGCAAAACCCTATGCAACTTATTTTACGCGTAGGTAGTCTCGATCATTCTGCGGTGGGAAATTTGCGCAGTCTCTTCTTTTCGGAGCGCATTCTTTTATACCTGAGCATCTTCTCTTTGGCCCTATGGGAACGCTTTCGTTTCTGACGGCGTATCTTTTCTATTCTCCTCTGTTCCTCTGCCTCTCTACCCAGTACGAGCGATTCAATTTTATTAACGAGTATCCTTCTGGCAAGAAACCGGTTCAAAGCTTGAGAGCGTTCTTTTTGACATTTGACCTCAGTGCCTGTAGGTTTGTGTTTGAGATAGACGCACGAGGACGTCTTGTTGACCTTTTGTCCGCCCTTCTTGCTCGAGCGTATGAATTTCTCCTCTAAATCCATCTCTTTTATTCCCAACGAATCCATCCGTGCCTTTAATGCTCTCTCTTTGCCTATCCCTACACTGAATCTCATCCCATCTCCCGCTAAGACGTAGGGCACCCTTAAGGGTGCCCTATGATTGTGGATAACCTCTAAAAAGATGAATTTAAGGAATATTAAAAAGGTCCTTTATCGTGGTTTTTATCTATAAAATATTTGGTTAATTGTTTTTTTAGATAATTAAACGTTTCATCTACATCATCGAACACTTTAAAAAGCTTTAAATCCTCTTTGGAGATCGTTCCCCATTTATACATTTCATCGAAATTGATTACTCTCTGCCAGTAATCCCGGCCAAACAGAATGACCGGTAGGGGCCTTCTATGCTTACCTGTCTGCGTGAGAGTAAGTAACTCAAAAAGCTCATCCATCGTCCCATAACCTCCCGGGAACACAACAAGAGCTTTTGCTAAATAAAAAAACCAGAATTTACGTATAAAAAAGTAATGAAACTCAAATGCAAGGTCCTTGGTCTGGTAAAGATTCGGATATTGCTCCATAGGGATACTGATATTTAAACCTACGGATTTACCGCCCGCCATTTTTGCGCCCTGGTTTCCGGCGGCCATTATGCCGGGGCCACCGCCGGAACAGATCACGAAATTCTTACCTTTTTTCCTCAAACCTTTAAAGTAATGGGTGAGTTTTTTCGCAAGAAGACGAGCATCTTCGTAGTAACGCGACATTGCTACATCTCGCTTTGCTTGTTCGTACTGGCGTTTGAGGCTGGGGGAGGGGGATTTTGTTCTTTTTATTCTCTTCTTTATCATCTTAAGTTTAAGAGAAGTAGCGCTCCGGGAAAAAATTCTAGACGATCCAAAAAATACAACGGTATCTCTCACTCTGTATTTACGGAAACGCGCGGCAGGCTCAATCATCTCAGACAAAATTCTTATAAGGCGCGCGGATGGACTATTCAAAAAGTCCTTATTTTTGTAAGCTTTTACCAGCCAGCTATATGCAGTTTTCTTTTTGCTCTTTGATTTCATATCTTAACTATAGCACAGTATACGTATTATAGCAATTTTTTATATTCGCGCTCGACCCATGTCGGAAAATAGGGGACCGTCCCCTTAGCTTCTATTTTGATTATACCTTACGGCTCACCCGCTTGCGGTCTACCTCTTTTAAATTCAATTTCCGTAGCCTTATATGCTTGGGAGTTATCTCAACCAATTCATCATCCTCAATAAACTCAAGGGCGAACTCAAGGGTCATTTGCCGCGGAGGTATAAGTGCGATCGCGTCATCACTTCCTGCAGCACGCATATTGCTTAATTTCTTTTCACGTAAGGCGTTTACAACAAGATCGGCCCCTTTATTGTTTGCACCAACGATCATCCCCTCATATAGTTTTTCGCCCGGTTTAACAAGAATCTCACCGCGCGCCTGTAAATTAAAAAGCGCGTACGCCACCGCATTACCGGCTCCATGTGAAATGAGAACGCCACTTTGACGGGCAGGCATATCTCCTTTATAGGTCTGATATTCAAGGAAATTTTGGTACATGACGCCGCTACCTCGGGTCATCATAAGAAAATCGCTTCTAAACCCGATTAACGCCCTTGAGGCAATAACAAATTCCATACGGCTAGTGCCGGAAGATGTTGGTTTTAGATCGCGCATTTGAGCCTTGCGGACTCCAAGCGCCTGCATAATAACGCCCTGATACTCATCTTCTACCTCGATTATCACCTCTTCAACGGGCTCGAGCGTTTGACTGCCCATTTTCTTCAAAATAACCCGCGGCCTGGAGACTTCCATCTCATACCCTTCGCGACGCATCGTTTCAATAAGAATAGCGAGATGCAGTTCACCGCGGCCTGAAACCTTTACCCGCTCAGTTCCCTCCATCTCCTCGACCTTGATGCCAACATTGATCATGGCCTCATGCTCAAGACGTTCCCGTATATGTCGTGATGTTAAAAATCTGCCCCCATCCTTACCTGAAAGAGGGCTTGTATTATGAGAAAAGTTCATAGAGATCGTAGGCTCATCTATCTTAATAGCAGGCAATCCCTTTGGCTTGTCAGCGCACGCAAGTGTCTCTCCAACCTCTACATCCTCTATCCCTGAGATCAATATAATATCTCCTGCTATAGCCTCATTGGCCTCAATACGGCTTAGTCCGCGATACTTCATGATCTTGGTTGCCTTGCTTCTGACAACAGTTCCATCATGTTTCACGAGCGCCACAGGATCCCCAACATGGACAGACCCATGAAAAACCCGCCCTATAGCAATTCGCCCGACATAAGAGTCATAATCAAGCATTGTAACCAGCATCTGAAAAGGCAGATCAGGGTTAGCTATCGGCGGCAATACCCTATGCAGGATAGTCTCTAAAAGAGGTTTCATAGAATCTCTCGTATCATCAAGGTCAAGAATTGCGTAACCTTCCTTTCCCGAAGCGTAAACGATCGGAAAATCAAGCTGCTCATCAGAAGCGTTCAACTCACAAAAAAGATCAAATGTCATATCCGCCACTTCGTCCGGGCGGGCATGGGGACGATCGAGCTTATTTATCACAAGTATTGGTTTTAAATGTAACTCAAGTGACTTCTTCAAAACAAATTTAGTCTGCGGCATGGGCCCTTCAAAAGCGTCAACAAGAAGAAGCACGCCATCGACCATCTTAAGAATACGTTCGACCTCACTGCCAAAATCAGCATGCCCGGGCGTATCAACAAGATTGAATTGCACCCCTTTATATTGGAGGGAAGCGTTTTTAGACAGAATGGTAATACCTCTTTCTTTCTCAAGAGGATTTGAGTCCATTATGGCAACCTCACCCTCTTTGAATTCATAAGTGCCTGTATATTTGAGAAGGGCATCTATAAGGGTAGTTTTCCCATGGTCAACGTGCGCTATAATCGCAAGGTTCCTTAAATCTTTTCTTCTTTTTTGATTTGGCATATTCTTTTAGTTTTCCAGTTTCTTTATTCTCCCTGTACGCATCTTACCTCCATAGTAAATAAGGCCCGGCAGTTATAGCCGGGCCTTATTTACATTGAAGTTATATCTTCACTACGTTTGTTGCTTGAGGGCCTTTCGGGCCTTCTTCGATTTCGAATTCAACTTCTTGTCCATCACTTAAAGACTTAAAGCCTTCGCCCTGAATTGCATTATGGTGAACAAAACAATCTTTGCTTCCATCATCCGGCGTTATGAACCCGTAACCTTTTTGGTCACTGAACCACTTAACTTTTCCTTTTGCCATTACTTACTACACCTCCTTTTTATCAAATTTTAGTAAACAATGGCAGAAACAAAAAAAACGCACGGCGAACTTTCTTTTACCATGCGGTCTAAGATTTCCACGCTCTTATTTACTGCTAAAATAGTATACTTCAATTACCCCTGTTTGTCAACTAAATTATTCAAAAATGAAATTGAATAATAGAGATGTAGGGCACCCTTAAGGGTGCCCTACGGTTGTGGATAACTTCTTTAATAACTCGTGGGGTGGCACAGGAGATGTTCGCCCCGCTACTTATCTTCAAAGGTGCCGCCGAAGTAATTATCCCTGGCGGCTTCAAGAACCTCTCGTTCCGTATAGAATAGGGCCCCTAATCTCAGGTGTGTATCATATGCTGTCATCTTCATGGGGCAGACATCATCATCGCTATCGAATTTGAGGTAACTCAGGAATGGCTCTATCGCCCTGATCATCGAGTCTGCTCGCGTGTATCGGTCTCGATAGGTCTTCCGGAGCTGTTTCATGATTTCGGCCGGGTCTTCTTTCTTATCAAGCGCCTCTGCAAGGTCTTTCAGAAAGGTCTTACTAAAGGTTACGGAATCCTGCTGGTTTAAGATAACTTCACTTATCGAGTCACCGCTCACACCGGCATAGCCATTAAGACGCGGACCTAAAGTAGTCATCTCTGTCTGCAGCCATTGTCCTTTGAATGTGCCATTCCTCTCAAAAACCTTTATATCAGCGGTCATCCTTTCGCTAAGGTCCTCTATATTCAGCATATCCACAACCGTATCAAGGCCCTGCAGAAAGGGGCAACCGGCGGGCACTGTTACCGTTGATGCGCGAAATTGCTGTTTTGCCTCCTTCTCGTAATCTTCGAGCGTTGTGATAAAATTATCGAGGTTGTGCGTCCAGCTAAGCATGTCGGTAAACTCGGTGTAGACCCTTCCCATATCGGTCCATGCTTCATCCATCAGCTCCGTCGCCCTATAGAGTTTATCTGCAATCTCCCGCGGCCCTTGCTCGCCGCCATGTGCCTCTCCCCACTCCAAAATATCCACATAAAATACCGCCTTGGGAGGGAACTCTTCGTCTTCATCGATAATGGCCGCCACCTCAATATAGTTGCGGCCTTTATCAAGAAGGCTCAGTTTAATCGAAAAATCTTTTTCAACGGAGGAGCCGAACTCCATTGCCGCCAGATCCTCTTCCAAAAATTGAGTCTCGGTCAGCAAGTTTCGGATCACCAGCCTCCCCACCGGAGAAGGCCCCATCCCAATATTCTCAATAAGGACCGTGAAATCCACCAACCCTATCGCCTCTATCTGCTCCTCGACCAGCTCGTGGATCGACGCCTCGAGGATGGAGACGTCTAAGTGCACAGGATAATCGCGTTCCGGCAGGATGGATACGATAAACAACTGCTTGAGGGGCGGATGCATCTCTCCGAAGACGAGCTCCAATTCAAGAATGTGGGTACCCTGCCCAAGCACAGACGGGTCAAAAGGGATACTAATTGTCTCTGCGGTACGTGGCTCTAAGGCCGAAAATGTACCTGTAAATAGGGCTTCCCCGGCCGGCTTTTTAACCTGGCATTGACCGGCGTTGGAGGGGTACTTCCCGACATTGCGTAAAACAAAGAGGATCTCTGCATCCTCTCCAACAATCGCCGGTTTTGGGATCTGCCATGCGCTGCTTTGGATGATTGCGGGGCTGGGAACCAGCGGCGTGTCAAAGCTCTTTTTGACGACAATATCTTCTTCTTTGGATATTAATGACGTTATACGAAAGACGGCATCGTGTCCACCGGGAGACGGTATGTATAACGCCGCCTCTGCGGGAAAGTAGGCAGCCCCTCCAGGCATGATCTCGCTGCCCTGGTATTGTCCCAGCTGCTCGAGACGGCCGGCTGTACTGCTATCTTTATCTTCGACAGTAAGCCTCACGAGGTAAGTCCCGTCAGCCACGGTCTCTTCTCCAATATTCTGTATCATTCCGCGGACAAACATCTTTGCCATAATATTGCCGGGATAGAGCCTGACCCTGGTCAGCACTATATCCTGTTCGGTCATCCTGAGTATGCTGAGGGGGTTTGCGGCCCTGCTCTTTTCTATCTCTACTGTTTTATGCACTATGATATCATCCGGCATGATAACGCATTCAAGCGCATACGAGCCGGCCGCCGGCGTCCATAAGAAGGTGAATGGCGCGGGGCACTTATCACCAGGGTCCGGGGCAACGCTGCCCACCGTATACTCCCCCATAAGCGCTTCGCTGACATAAAATGAAACCTTTGTGTCCGATGACGACTCCGCGGTCCCGTGGTTCAGGACCCTTCCCATGACCTTTATCTCTTTTCCCTCGCGACGCTGGCCCACTATACGAATAGTCTCATCGGAAAAACAAAGCGCCGGGACCCCCGTAACCTGCACGGGATCGCTCACCACTTGATTATATACTATCTCAGCAGCATCGTACCCTTCAGTCAGGCGCATCTCGGCCATGACACAGAATGTCTCGGCAAGCTCCGAGGTCCATTGTGCTGAAAAGGTCTTGCTATCCTGCGGAGGTATCACTTCATCCTGAGTAATGGTAAGCCATCCCTGGAAGTTATTAGCAATTTCTTTGTAGATAGCGATGGAGATGCCGTTGACAGGCACCTCTGTCCCCCCGACATTATGAACGGTAACGGATACCTCGGCTGGCTCTCCTGCCACGGGTTCTTGGGGATTGAAGGAGATCTCCTCCCTCAATATTTTAAGCTTGGCCTTTTCGGGTTCTTCGCGTTCCCCCGTCTCTTCAGCTTCCAATATAACGCCGCCGCTAAAGGGCAGTGGATTATTGATGTAGCCGATACCGCGGATAGGCTTGACAGAGCTCGTTATCTGATTAGGCCCTACATTGCCTTTGGGGCCCGGCTCAACGGCCTCGGCCTTTACGACTATCTTTCTTATGCCGGGGAGCATCATTGCGGTATCTGTGGTCCGGAATAAGATATCTGATTTCGACTTAAGGAGGGTCCCTTTCGGGATGAGGATGAGCGGTCCGCGCTTCTTCCGGGGTTTCTCATCATCGTCGTGCTCTTCCGCTACCGGTAGCCCCTTTTGCTCTCTTGTAAAAACCACAATGCCTTTGGCCTTCTCGGCCTTAAACTCAAAACCAACTAGGATTAAACAGGTGAATAGGAGAATTGCAGGTACAGCAAGGTCTTTCAATCTCTGCAACATAAGAGCACCCTTTTTTCGCTAAAAATAATAATACAAAAACTATTGTATCACAGAAGAAGCCGAAAAACTATATAAGATGTAGGGCACGCTTAAGCGTGCCCTACGGTTGTGGATAACTTTCAGAACCGTTCCCAATTATCCGGACAGATGTAGGGCACCCTTAAGGGTGCCCTACGGTTGTGGATAACTTTGCTCCGCTAATCTCTGGACTTGCTGAGGCGTTTGAGGTTGCGCTTATCGTGATATATTAAGGCTAGTTTTTTCTGGCGGGACCAGGTTTTGATTTGGGCTTCGCGTTTCTGAGCTTGAGAGCGGTTTGGATAAATCTCCTTATAAACTAGCTTCACAGGAAGGCGGCCTCTGGTGCATCCGCCTCCTTTCTTGCGATTATGCTCTTTTAGTCGTCGATCTATGTCTGTGGTGCTGCCGGTGTACAACAGGCCATCTCGACACCTGACTATGTAGATATGCCACATTGTTTCCTCATCCTGGCCCCTCGACCCTTCGACGCGGCAGCCTTCGGCTGCCTTGCTCAGGGCAGGCGAGTACTTTTAGGGACAGGTCCAAAGGTACCAGGTCTCACTTCGAGAAGCATGCCCTGAGCAAGCGAGGCGCAAAGCGCCGAGCGCGTCGAAGGGTGGCTCCTTGGGACCTGTCCCTAATTATCCTAATTATCAATTATCGAAGGGTGGCTCCTTGGGACCTGTCCCTAATTATCCTAATTATCCCTAATTATCCTAATTATCCTGTGCTTTCGGGGACGTCCTACTTGCTGCCGACATACATGTGGTATTCCAGAAGTCGGCATTCTATCCTAGCATTAAAGAAAATAAGCCGGCGGCTGGTCCGCAACCCCACCTTCTTTGCCAGGGCCATATTCCCAGTAAAGACATACCCGGTAAACCCCGCGCATTTATTCTTAAAGAAATCCCCTATGCTTTTATAGGTGGCCTCCAGCTCGTGCTGCTTTCCAAGCCTAAGGCCATATTCTGGGTTAATAATAACAATCCCTTTCTCTTCGGGGATCGGGGTATCGTTAAAATCACAGACATGAAATTCAATCATCTCATGGACCCCGGCAGTTTGAGCATTTTTCTTCGCGGCCTCAACCGCCTTTTTATCAATGTCGGTTGCGATGATCTGGAAAGGCAGCTCTTTCTTTGACTTGGCATGTATCTCTTTACGTAAAGCACTCCATGCCTTTGAATCGAATCCCATTATGTGCTTCAACCCAAAATTGCTCCGCAAAAGACCGGGCGCACGCTTCAAAGCGATTAGTGCGGCTTCTATTGCAAGCGTACCGCTCCCGCACATAGGATTCACTAAAGGTTGTGAACCGTCAAAACCTGTGGCTCGCAAAAGAGCAGCTGCCAAGGTCTCCCGCAGGGGGGCTGCAAGGGGAATTTTCCGATAGTTTCGGTCTGAAAGCTTTCTTCCTGAAGTATTGAGATATACCCAGCATTTGTCACCGTCCCAATAAAGGTTTATCACCACATTGTCTCTGTCCGGTCCGGAATCTGGCCTACTGCCGCGTTTCTCGGAGATCCGGTCAACGATCGCATCTTTCAGCTTTCTGCTGGCAAAAACAGAATTATTGATAGTGAAGGTATTTACACGGGAGACAACGCTAAGGTATTCCGAGGGTGCAATATAGTCTTCCCACGGAAATGATACGACATTCTGGTACAGTTCATCAGGGTCTTTACAGGAAAATTGCATAAGCAGGCAAAGTACGTTAACGCCAGTGTGCAACATAAGATTAAGCCTCATCGCATCATGTAACGATGCGGCTATATCTATCCTGGTGTCGGTTATAGACCGCACTCTATACCCCAATTGTTCTACCTCTTGGCGTAAATAGTCAGCTACTCCCCGGGCACACGTAATCACCAACGTTTCTTTTTTGTGCATATCCATGGTATATTTATTCCTATCAAAATGGTACATCCCCACATAACAGTAGTCGGAAACACTCTAAGAGCTAGACTAGGCTGTTAAACCATCCGGGGATTTTCGTATTAAATGTGAGTTGCTTACTGCTAAAAGGATGATTAAATGTAATCGACTTAGCGTGAAGCGCTAATCGTTTATGGCCATCGTCGGCATCACCATATTTTTTATCACCCACAACAGGATGTCCTTTATCAGCCAGGTGAACACGTATCTGGTTCTTCCTGCCGGTTATAAGAGTGATTTCTAGTAAACTAAAGTTCTTTGTTTCTTTGAGAACTTTATAAGCAGTATGCGACTGCTTTCCTTTGGAGGCATTAGAGGTTGAGTACACCACGCGGTTTATATTTTCAGCCAGGTATGAACTTATGGTTCCCTCTTTACTGGAAAAGTTGCCGTGGATTACTGCGAGATATTTTTTTTCGGTTTTTGCCCATTGACTCTGGAGATAAAATTTTGCTTTCTCACTTTTTGCGAAAATCAATAGTCCGGATGTGCCTTTATCTAAACGATGGACAATATAAATTCTATTGCGGCTTTTAGAGTAGCCTTTTCTTACATAGTCGGTTAGAATGTAGTAGGCAGTTTTTACCTTCTCCGTGTCAGTGGCAATTGTCAGGAGACCTGGTGGCTTATCTACGACAAGGATATCTCTATCCTCATGAATAATTTCTATACCTTTTAGTCGGTTTTTTTTAGTTGGCACTTGTCTCGACCTTCCCTAAAATAATTCCTAATTTATATATTTATTTTACCTTAAAGAAAAAACCCTTGCAACTTAAATAATTGCAAGGGGTTTTAAATAATGGCCCCCCTTATCAACGACTTCAGAACTGCTTGTCTTCAACAATCGGACGATTTTCGCAACTTTCTGGCAAGGGAGGAAGGAAGAGAGTTCTCAGAGAAGTTAATTTTTATTGGGGTTTAAGCTGTTTTTTTTATTTAATACTTTCTGTTACAGGATTCTTTCTATTCCTTATCCTACTTCCCTTTTAACTCCCTTTTCTGTTTTGCTTTCTTCTGTCTGTTCGCCTTGTTCTTATCCTTCTTACCTTTGTCTCCCATTATGCCCCTCCTTTTAGGTATTAAAAACCCACTGCAATATATTATATCACGATGGGCTAGAAATCACAAACTCCCCCAGTTAATGATAATAGAACTTTTATAGATGAATTTATAGCGTTTTGTTATACGGAGGAGATAGGGGCACTGGAGGCAGGCCTAAGTTCGGTGTTTGCCACGTCACTACGACTTATGGGCGCCCTGTATGTACTACACAAGGTTTCACCGAGACTCTTAAAAAGTATATATATCACGAATTACTGGAAATAACAACACAAAAGAGTTATAATCTATAGTACTAAGATCTATTAAAGGAATGAAGGAAATGCCAATGTTACTATATGGGAAAAACTCGATTTTTGAACGGTTGAAGGCTAATCCGGCAAGCATAAAGAACATATGTCTGCAGGACAGTTTCATTGTGCCGCATATAATAGAGGAATTGATAAAACTAAACAATATTTCGGTAGAACGTCTGTCCGGCAATCGCTTATCCAGAGTCAAGCCTGCCAAAGACCTGCAGGGAATAGTGGCGAGGATAGATGCATTTAAATATGCCCCTGTTGATGATTTGCTAAATCAGCCAAAAGGCAAGCAATTGACGCTTATATTTTTAGACAGAATAAATGACCCCCACAATCTAGGCGTGATCATCCGAACCGTGGCCTGTTTTGGGGGCATGGCTTTAATTATTTCTGAATTCAAGGCATGCGGCGTCAATGAAACAGTTTTGCACGTAGCCTCAGGAGGCGAAAATTACATCAATATATCCAAGGTCCCTAACATCTCCAACGCTATTATTAAGGCTAAAAAGCGCGGATATTGGATAGCCGGCGCCGTTATAAGCGATGACAGTGAAGACGTGAATAAAATCTCTTTCCCATTTCCGCTAGGGCTCGTGTTAGGGTCTGAGGGGGAGGGGATCCATTATGGAATACAGAAAAATTTGGATATAAAAGTGCGTATTCCCATGGGGGGCGCGAAGCTTTCATTCAATGTCAATATGGCTTGCGGTATTTTGTGCCACGAGATTTGCAAGCAGAGAGGAGCTTATGAGCAAAAAAAGTAAAATAAAAAGCCCGCCTGCTAAGAATGTATTGAATTTTATTTCAGAGGCGGGATTACTTAAGAGGGTCCGGCGTTCCGGCTGGTCGGTTTTAGGAATAAAGGATGCCGAGAGCGTTGCGGACCACAGCTTCAGATGCGCTGTGATAAGTTACGTATTAGCCCGTATGGAGAAGGTACCGCCATACAAGGCGCTATTGATGGCGCTGTTTAACGATGTGCAGGAAGCCCGTATCACTGACTTACACAAGATGGCCCAGCGCTATATAAATGCAAAGATAGCCGAAGACAATGCTTTTTCTGAACAAATCAGCCCTTTACCCCGTAATATAAAATCTGAGCTACTGGCTATTCTACGGGAGTATAAAGATCAAAATACTAATGAAAGTATCATAGCAAGGGACGCGGATATTTTGGAATGCTTGATTCAGGCTAAAGAGTATTACGAGCACGGCTATTCGCAGACAGTTAAATTTATGAGAAAGGCCCCGGGTTTTCTCAAAACTAAAAGTGCCCGAAAGCTCTGGCAATTAGCGAAGAAAACGGATCTTAATGAATGGTGGTTTAAGCTAAGCGAGTTCAAACGATAGCCTTTAGTGTTTTATAAAACTCGACGCGGCCGGCTTTGCCGGCCTTGCTTGCTCATGTTGGCCCCTCGACGCGCAAAATTTCTTCGAAATTTTGCTTGCTCGGGGCCATTTTTAGCCAAAAGAAAAACCTCTCTCATTATAACACGAGAGAGGTTTTTCCACAGCTAAAAATGGCTCCCCGGGCAAGACTCGAACTTGCGGCGCGGTGGTTACGGTCTGACTTGAGTTTCCTCAAGAGTCGGACTATCTCTTTACCCACATGGGGTAGCGGGTGTATAGTCTCTGCACTTAGATTGTCTTCGGCGTAGGGCACACTTAAGTATGCCCTACGCCTTGTGATAATCCTAGCTCAGGATTGCCGTCGGCTTTACCCAGCTCCTACGTGTAGGGGCTGGGTCTACGTTACGGTTTCCCTGAATTAGCCCGCTTTTCACTCTCGCATTGCTGCGAGAGGCTGCTAACTTATGCATCCGCCTTCGCCCATAAAAGAACTTCAGAGAAGTTTTGGGCTACGGCGGATTACATTCGCACTTATGACTTATGTCGCTTCGCTCCATAAGTCATGTGCTCATGTAACAGCCACCTGCTCTACCGACTGAGCTACCGGGGAATGATATTTAAAAGAACTCCGCTCTCCGACTGAGTCCCGCCATATTTGAGCTAAAAGCACAATAAGGCGGGATTAAATTCGCACAGCGATTTATCTTCGCTGTCGCTCCATAAATCGCGTGCTCATTTAACTACCGGGGAACGATGGTCTAAAAGAGCGATTTTATTAGAGTATACGTTAATTGGGCAATTTTGTCAATTGCAAAAGGGCCGCGAGCTCTATTTTGACTTACATTTTGACTTACATAAAGAATGTATGGTATAATAAACAACACTTTTACCTAATTTTACGGAGGAGATATGGCAAAGAAACTTATACCCAGCGTGCTAAAAAAGGCGTTCTTACCCCTTTTAATTGTTATAATTACAGTAATATCATATCTTTTATATATAGCTAAGTTCAGAACGCTCTTAAGCGAAAACGTGGATCTCTATATAAATAAGGCGTTCCTTACGCTTATAATAATATCCGCGTCATTCTGGCTCCAGAGGGTATCCTACGCGACTATTACCTGGTATACGTCTATCGCCGCGAAGACAGAGACACGCTGGGATGACGAGTTTATCCCGCTCTTCAAGAGGGTCGTGAATATAATAATATGGGCAGTCGCAGTCCTTCTTATCCTCAGTAATTGCGGGGTGAATATAAACGCCCTTATCGCGGCCCTTGGGGTAGGTTCCCTGGCCATCGCGCTGGCCGCGCAGGATACGATAGCGAATATAATATCCGGCTTTCTTATAATGATAGACAGGCCGTTTCGGGTAGGCGATAAGATAAAGCTTCCTACGGGTGAGAAGGTTGAAGTTATAGATATAGGCGTGAGGAGGTCGAAATTTCTGGCGGAAGATACCTCTATTATCATCGTGCCCAATTTAGCGCTTAGCAAGAGTAAGATCGTCAATTTCACATACGGTGAGGAGAAGAGATGAGCTTTAAAGGAGCCATATTCGATTTAGACGGTGTTATCGTAGACACAGTGCCGCTCCATTTTAAGGCATGGAAGAAGATGTTCGGCGAATACGGCAAGGGCTTCACTTTCGAGGACTATAAAGAGAAGGTCGACGGCATCCCCCGCAACGCGGGCGCAAGGGCGATACTGACGGATATATCGGATGCCGAGCTTGAAAAGGCGGCCGCGAAGAAACAGGGATACTTTCTCGAGTTCCTTAAGGCAGACGGGATTACCGTATATGAGACCACCCGGAAGTTAATAGAGGAGCTTCGCTCCAAAAGTATAAGCATCGCCGCCATATCCTCCAGTAAAAACTGCCCTTATATACTCAATAAGGCGGGCCTGGACAGCCTCCTGGACGCTGTCATAAGCGGAATGGATATAAAAAAAGGGAAGGGAAAACCGGATCCATGGATATTCTTAACCGCTATGGAGAGGTTGGGCCTTAAGCCCGAAGAATGTGTAGTCTTTGAGGACGCGGTCCTGGGGGTAGAGGCGGCAAAGAGGGCGGGTATGAAGACTGTGGGCATAGATCGCCACAATGACCCAACCAGGCTCATGAAGGCGGATATAATCATCAAGGACTTAGGAGAGCTAGACTATAATAAATTAAAATCATTGGTAGAGAAATAAAGCCGTAGGGCACCCTTAAGGGTGCCCTACGGCTTGCTTGCAATGACGACGGTGGAATATGAAGGATTTTTTCAATAAGATAATATCGAATGACGAGTGGTTAATAGAAGAAGAAGGTTTCAAGCGGGACCTTCAGCGCACGCGGGAGACGCAGTTCGCGCTGGGAAACGGCCACATAGGAAGCCGCGGCGTCTTAGAGGAGATACCCTATGATTCACACCCCGGCACCTATATAGCCGGCGTATTTGATAATACCGGGGCGCTGGCCACAGAGATAGTGAATATCCCCAACCCTATATTTTTCAGGATCACCTCCCGGGGGGAGAAGATAGACCCGATCGCCATGGATATAGTGGACCATAATCGCGCGCTTGATATGAATAAGGGTATACTCTTCCGCAAGACGATATACTCAAACCACAAGAAAGAGCGCTTCAAGTACGAGTCTATGCGCTTTATCAGCATGCATGATAAGTATGTAGGGGTTATGCGGATCTATCTTATTCCCATGGATGCCGCGACGGATATCACAGTCCAGACCACGATAGATACGTCAGTGACCAACGCGGGGATGCTTACAGAAGGCAAGAAGCGCCATTTTCAGGTCACAGAGGTCTATGAATCAAAGGGCATACACTACTTATGCGCAGAGACGTTCGAGAAGAATACATTGATAGCGTACGCGTCTAAGCTTATTGTGGAAAAGGACGGAAAGAGAGTCCCGGTCCCCAAGAGGACGCTCCGTTTTAAGGTAAAAAAAGGCGAGGTCATCTGTTTTACAAAGTTCTTTTCCGTATGCACCTCTTTAGATGTGAATCCAAAGAGAATAAAATCCGCCGCTTTAAACAGCGCAAAAAAAGCCGTGCGCCTCGGTTTTGATAAGATGTTAGTCAGGCATGTCAGGCAGTGGAGGGAGAAGTGGAAGTCGTGCGACGTTACCATAGACGGCGATCCCGAAGTAGAGAAGGCCCTGAGGTTCAATATATACCATATGCTGATATGCGGAAATAAGAAGAACGGCAGGGCGAGCATAGGCGCGAAGACATTGAGTTCAGAGGGTTACAGGGGACACGTCTTCTGGGATTTTGAGCTATTTAACCTGCCCTTATTTATTTATACCGACCCGGAGACGGCAAAACACCTCCTCTTATACCGCTATAGGAGGCTTGGTAAGGCGAGAGAGATCGCCGCTTCAAAAGGCTTTAAGGGCGCCATGTTTCCCTGGGAATCAGCGGATACCGGAGAGGAGTCGACCCCCGCCTGGAGCAAAGGCTTAGACGGCTCCATAATAGAGATACACACCATGGATATGGAATACCATATCACCGCCGACATCGCCTACGCGATAAATCATTACTATGCGGCTACCGGCGACGATAAGTTTATGCTGAGATACGGCCTTGAGGTTATATTCGAGGCGGCCAGGTTCTGGGCGAGCCGCGTTGAATACAATAAGCACAGGAAGCTGTATGAGATAAATAAGGTGATAGGGCCCGATGAATTTCACGAAAACGTGGATAACAACGCCTATACAAATGTAATGGCAAAATGGAACTTATTGAGGGCCATAGAGCTCTATAGGTTATTCTCAAGGAGATATCCCGACGGAATAAGCCGCATAGCCAAAAAGATAAAATTGTATAAAAAAGAGCTTAAGGGTTGGAGAAATATAGCGCCGAGGCTGGTAACACATCTATATAGAAAGAAGAATATAATCAAGGCCTTTGACGGATATTTCAGGCTTAAGGACGTGCCGATAACAAGATTTGACGATAATTCCATGCCTATCTTTCCCAGAGGGGTTACCTCAAGAAATGTGCAGAAGACGCAGATCGTAAAGCAGGCGGATGTGGTAATGCTCCTTTATCTTTTTTCCGATATCTTCAGCGGCCTGGCAAAGCGCAAGTCCTATTTCTATTACGCGAAGAGGTGTATGCACAAGTCCTCCTTGAGCCCCTCAATTCACGCCATTGTGGGTAATGAGGTAGGTGATTCAAAGGCATATCAATATTTTTTAAGGTCTCTATACGCGGATCTGAAGGATATACACGGTAATACATCCGAAGGCATACACGCCGCTTCGTTGGGGGGAACATGGCAGGCGGCGATAAACGGTTTCGGCGGGGCCGGGATAAGGCAGGGGATATTGACGTTCGATCCGAAGCTCCCGCCCCATTGGGAGAGACTTAAGTTTATATTAAGGTGGAAAGGCCATCCTATATCGGTATCTGTTTACAAAGAGAGAATAGAACTTTACTATAAATCCAAGAAAAAGAGCGACAAACTGAAGATAAGGGTATATAATATACTAAAAGAAATACCTGCGAATAGAAAAATGGTGATTAGTCGCTAGTCGTTAGGGAATAGTCGTTAGTAATCGTCTAGACGAAACTAAAAACTAACGACTAAATACTAGCGACTAAAACAGGGGGCTGCGATGGCAGCGGTCAAAAGAATGGCTAAAAAGATAAAGCTTAAAAAGGTAAAGAAGCACAAGGGATTGAGCGTCGCCCACATGCATTGGGGATTTCCCCCTATCATAGGCGGTGTGGAGACGCACCTTAGCATAATGCTGCCTGAAATGGCCAGGAGAGGCCATAAGGTCTCTCTGCTTACCGCGTCTGTAGAAGGCCAGAAGACAAGAAGCGTCTACAAAGGAGTTAACGTCTGCAGGACCCCTCTTATGGATCTCAACTGGCTTTTTAAGAGAGGATTGAGGGGGTTAGATAAGGATATCAGTAAGATATTTACGGATTTTCTGGATAAGTCCAGGCCGGATGTAGTTCACTGCCATAACCTGCATTATTTCAGTCCCGTACATACACACGCCATTGAGGATTTATCGAAAAAGAAGGGCATACCGCTTGTGCTGACCGCCCATAATGTATGGGACGATATCCTCTATCTGGATCTTGTCCTTAAGGTAAAGTGGACGCATATAATAGCCGTAAGCCATTTTATAAAAAGGGAGATGATAGGCGTGGGTTGTGATGACAGGAAGATATCTGTTATCCATCACGGCATCGACACAAAGGCATTCCGCCCGGGCATAAAGACAGATAGTATAAGACGCAGATATCCCGAATTAAAGGATAAGAGAGTTATATTCCATCCCGCCCGCATGGGACTGGGTAAAGGCTGCGACGTCGGGCTTAAGGCGTTAAACCTGGTGCGAAAACAGTTTCCCGACGCTATGCTGGTCTTGGCGGGGACGAAGAACATAATAGATTGGGGCGCGACTCAACAGAAGGACATTGCCTTCATGGTTGATTTAGTCAAGATATTCGGCTTAAGGGAGAACGTGCTTATAGACGCCTATACCCTGCCGGAGATCGCCCAGCTTTACGGAATTGCGGAGGTCTGCATATATCCTTCGACGGTAGGCGAGCCGTTCGGGCTCACCATGCTTGAGGCGCTCTCATCCGCAAAACCTATGATAGTCACGGACTCCGGCGGGATGCCGGAGATTATAAGAGACGGCATAAACGGCTATGTCATACCGGTGAAAGATTTTGAGTCGTTGGCCGCGCGGATAATAAGGCTCTTCACCGATGAAGATTTACGCAGAAGGTTCGGCTATACCGGAAGACAGATGGTAGAGGCCCATTATTCAAAGGAAGCGGTTACTAAAAACACCGTGGATATTTACAGAAAGACACTGGGCCACCGCCTGTAAAAGAAAAAAACCGGAGTTATTAATATGTGGACCAAAAAAGACCTGCAACAACTTATTAAAGAGAAGATGAGCGACTATAAGTTTATAGTCGTCTCAAACAGGCAGCCCTATGGCCACCTATTCAAGAAAGGAAAGATCACACACCAGCGCGGGGTAGGCGGGGTAGTCACGGCCCTCGATCCGATCATGCAGGCCTGTAACGGCATATGGGTCGCATACGGGAATCAGGAGGCCGACTTTCTTGTTACAGACGAGAAAGGAAGGGTGAAGGTCCCCCCGGATAACCCGAGTTATACATTAAGAAGAGTCCAGCTTACAAAAGAGGAAGAGAGCGGATATTATTATGGATTTTCAAACGAGGCCTTATGGCCCTTATGCCACATGGCATTCCAAAGGCCCGTCTTTAGAAACAGGAACTGGGAATTATACTCTAATGTAAATAAGAAATTCGCAGACGCGATCCTCGATGAAGTAGGAGACGGAAAGGCCTTCGTCTTTGTGCAGGATTTTCATTTGGCACTTCTTCCGAGATACCTTAAGGAAGAGGCCGCCTCACGTATTATACTCGCGCATTTCTGGCATATCCCCTGGCCCAACTATGAGACCTTCAGGATATGCCCGCAGAAACATGAAATTCTGGAGGGGCTTCTGGCAAATGACCTCCTGGGTTTCCATATACGCTACCACTGCGACAACTTTATGGACGTCATAGCCCGGGAGATGGAGAGCAAGATAGACAAAGAGCGTTTCTCTATAACAAAAGGGGATCATACGACTATAGTGCGCCCTTATCCCATAAGTGTGGATTTTAAAGGAATAAGCGAACTCGCGACGTCCAAAGAGATCGACGACTTAATGGAGTATTTCAAAGAAGAGTATGAGCTTTCGGGTAAGAAGGTATTATTATCGGTGGACCGTATAGATTATACAAAAGGCATACCGGAAAGGCTGAACGCCATAGACCGCTTCCTGGACAAATACCCGGAATTCAAAGAGAAGTTTGTATTTCTGCAGATGGGCCAGTTAACCAGGATCCTGCTTAATAAATATAAAAGGCTTAACGACAGGATCAACGCCCTCGTGGCCGACATTAACTGGAAACACTCCAAGGACGGATGGGAGCCGATAACCTTCACAAGAAGACATCTCTCCTTAAAAGAGCTTTTAGCGCTCTATCGCTTGAGCGATATATGCATAGTAAGCTCGATTCACGACGGCATGAATCTTGTCGCAAAAGAGTTTGTTTCCGCAAGGACAGATAAAAAAGGCGTTCTTATGCTGAGTCAATTCACGGGCGCCTCGAGGGAGCTGCCCGACGCGGTCTTGATAAATCCATATGATGTTGAGCAGTTCAGCGAGGCTATATATCAGACATTCTCTTTGAGCGAAGGGGAGAAGACCAAGCGCATGACAAAGATGAGGCAAGTGCTGAAGGATAACAATATATACCGCTGGGCAGGCAAGATCCTATCAGAATTATTAAAGTTTGAATTCAAGGAATAGGTGAAACGTCTATTTGCCGATTGGAAGAAGATAGAGAGACTTATCAAGGATAGTCCGCATATACTGTTATTGACAGATTATGACGGCACCCTGACGCCGATAGTATCTAAGCCGAAGGATGCCGTTTTAGATAAAGAGGTAAGAAGGATATTAAGGATTCTATCCGGGAAGAGAAGGTTCCATATAGGCGTTATCAGCGGCAGAAGAGTTGACGATCTTAAAAGAAGAGTCGCCTTAAATAAGATATATTATGCGGGAGACCACGGCCTCCAGATAAAGGGGCCCGGGATTTCATACCTGCATCCCGCATGCAGGAAATTTAAGAACTATCTTGTTCGGATTAAAGGAGAGCTTCTTTTAAAGACAAAGCCCTTCAAGGGCGCTATAGTCGAATACAAAGCCGCGTCTATAAGCCTTCATTACAGACTGGTAAAGAGAAGCGCTGTAAAGAAGTTGAAGGCTATTTTTGAGGAAGTCTGCGCCCCATATATTAAGAAGGGGAAGGTAAAGAGATCACACGGCAAGAAGGTCTGGGAGATAAGGCTGCCTGTAAAGTGGAACAAGGCAAGCGCGGCAAATAAGATATCCAAAACGCTTAAGCTTAGAAAAAAGAAGATATTGCCTATCTACCTGGGAGATGACGTAACAGACGAAGACGTATTTTTTGCTTTAAGAAAGAAGGGTTTGACTGTTCTCGTGGGAAGAAAAAAGAGAACTTACGCCCAATATTACGTTGAGTCTCCAGGCGAAGTAAGACGTTTTTTGGTGAGGTTATGCCAACTTTAAAGAAGGCCGAGAACCCTTTCTATTTTTCTACAAGACTGATACTGCGTGAACTTACCGGAAGGAGGGCCCGCAACATAAAGGAGCTTCTTAAAGGTATAAAGACCGTTCCCGGGTCTGTTATATATAACCACACTCATCAGTTTTTGCAGCAGCATATATATCTGTCACCCGAACCCCCTAATGACTTTGCCTACTGGGTAAGGGAATTTCTGGGCGATGATACGCTGGGCGAGAGGCTGAACAGCATAGACACGTGCGATTATGTTACTATAAGAGATCTAAGAAACGCTATCATAAAGACCATCCGCGACTACCTCGCTTTAAAAAAGACCCCATTCAGGAACGCCCCGAAGGGCACGGAGTTTAACTTTATAAAGGCCTACAGCTTTGTGCTGCCGACGCCCTACGTGGCGTATGATCTCAAAGAGTTTCTCGAAGGCATAAAGAAGATAAGCGTCTATTCGATCTATTTTCACATGTTTGAAGCTAAATTAAGGCTGGAGAGAGGGACAAACGACTTCTCATTCTGGCTGGGGACAAGTTTGAATGAGCCGGAACTCGCCGACAAGATAGCGGGGCTTGATCCTTACACCTATACCCTTGAGGATTTGAGGGAGAAGCTTATAAAGCTAATAGAGAAATATCTGTAATGGAAAAGAGAATAGAAGATTATATACCAATAGTCGGTAGAGATAATATCGATGAATTAAGGCTCATCGCAGAGAAGCTTAAGGGAAAGACTATACAGAATATAAACTCCACAGCGGTAGGCGGGGGAGTAGCCGAGATATTGAGCAGGATAGTCCCCCTCTTGAATAATCTGGGTGTTGTGACAAAATGGGATGTCATAAAAGGCGGCACTGATTTCTTCCAGGTTACAAAGAAGATTCACAACGCCCTGCACGGAAAAAGAGAGAATATAACCAGAAATAACATAAAGACATTTTTTGAGACAACGAAGGCCAATATAAAAGAGTTACGGCTCTACGGCGATATTATATTCGTCCATGACCCTCAGCCTATCGCGTTAATACAGGAGAAGAAATCGCACCCCGGGGCAAAATGGATATGGCGCTGTCACGTTGATGTCTCTCAACCGATTACAGGCGTATGGCGTTTCTTAAAGAAGTTCATAGAGAGATATGACGCCACTGTCTTTTCAGCCCCTTCCTTTGCGCAGAAGCTCAAGCTAAGGCAATTTATGATATGCCCATCCATAGACCCTTTAAGCGAGAAGAACAGAGAGATAACGAGGGTCGAGATCCTGTCGGTATTGAAAAAATACGGCCTTCCCCATAATAAGCCGTTGGTTACTCAGGTCTCAAGGTTCGACCGGCTTAAAGACCCCCTCGGCGTAATAGACGCGTTTAAATTAGTCCAGAAGCGCGTAGACTGCCACCTGGTCTTAGCGGGTTCACACGCGGCGGATGACCCTGAATCAAGCGAGGTCTTAGCCGAGGTGCGTGAGAGGGTAAAAGATGACAGCAATATACACATATTGCTCGTTGATCCCGAGACTAACGATTTCGACATAAATGGCCTCCAGAGAGGCTCCTCAGTAATTGTGCAGAAGTCTATAAGGGAAGGATTCGCCCTTACCGTTACAGAGGCATTATGGAAGGCGAGGCCTGTAGTGGCATCGGCGGTAGGAGGGATTCCTCTGCAGATAGCGCATAAGTATTCGGGGCTTCTCTGCCATTCGGTAGAAGGCGCCGCTATGCAGATAAAACAGTTCTTGAATAATCCGGATTATGCCGCCAAGCTGGGCGCCAACGGTAAAGAACACGTGAAGCAGAATTTTTTACTCAGCCGCCACTTAAGGGATTATATGCTGCTGTTTCTCGCGCTCTACAGCACGAAGGATATCGTATATCTATGAACCATAAATTTCTTTACAAAAGCTTAATATTAATAGGCACGGCCCTCGCTATATCACTTTCAGGCAGGCTTATAGGTTTTAATACGGAACAGATCTTCGTCTCAGGCATCTTCGCCATCACTATTTTAGGGGCTATTCTTTTCTGGGAATTCCGCTTGAGCTTCGCCTTTCTTGGTTCATCCATTATGCTTTTGACGGGGATTGCGACGCTGGAGGAGTTTATATTATCTTCTTCCTGGGAGATTATATTCTTTCTTATTGGTATGATGATCCTGGTAGCCGCGTTAAAAGAATTGGGCGTCTTTACCTGGCTTTTGGGCCGGACCCTCTGCATGAAAAACATGAACGCAAAAAAATTTCTATTAGTCCTTACCTTTACCTCGGCCATAATGGCCTGCGTCATAGATGAAGTCTCCTCCATCGTTTTTATGATTATGGTTATATTCGAGCTGAGCGATTACTTCGAGATAAACCCGATCCCCTTTGTCGTGGCGTCAGTGCTGGCCACAAACATCGGCTCCACAGGCACCGTTATCGGAAACCCCATAGGCATATTTATAGCCGCTAAGAGCGGCCTTACCTTTGAAGATTTTATTACACATTCTTTTCCTCTAATGATTGTATCATTGATTATCCTTTATGGAGCGTTAGTAGTGGTTTTGAAAAAGCCGCTTAAGGAATTGAACGAGAAGATAAAGATATATGAGCCGAACGAATTTCTCATAAGACTGCTTTCCGTGCCGCCCGAGAAAAAACTGCGGATAGGTTTTGCTATATTGGCCTTTACGCTGCTTGCGATAAGCCTGCATCACAGGATAGAGATTATGTTGGGCCTGAAAGAGAACACGGTCCTTTTAATAATACCCCTCATATCGGCCGCCTTTGTTATGATATGGCGAAGGCACAGAGCGAGGAGCTACGTAGAGAACGGCGTAGAGTGGTGGACCATACTCTTCTTTATATTTTTGTTTGCGCAGTCGGGCATATTGGCGAAGACAGGGGCTACGCAAGTGGTAGCAAACAGGCTTACGGAGACTGTCGGAGAGAGCCAGGGAGCCCTTACGGGCCTGGTCTTTTTAGGCAGCGGTATCGTCTCAAGCTTCCTGGACAACGTAGTGGTAGTCGCCGCATCTATTCCTGTAATAAAGGATTTGATAGCGATAGACCCCTTACGCGAGATCCTCTGGTGGGCGCTTCTGTTCGGCGCCTGTTTCGGAGGCAACTTGACAATAATAGGATCTACCGCAAATATAATAGCTATAGGCACGCTCGAAAAGGACAGAAAGATCACCATTAAATTTTCGGAGTGGATTAAACTGAGCATATTTCCCACGGTCTGCACAATGTTGTTTGCGCTTCTCTTTTTTATATTTGTTTACGGTTATATCTACAATCATCTTTAAGGTGTTGATAAAAAAGATTTCGCGTGTTATAATTAGCATTCGTTTATTAGAAGGATAGAAACAGAGGAGAATAGAGATGAAGGGGATATTGCTTTTTACACTTTTGGTTTTGTTGACTTTTGCGCCTTTTGCGTCAGCGCAGGAAGATCTGATGACGATACAGGAAGAGGCGGTGACAGAAGAGACAGAAGAGTTGGAAGAAGAGCCTGAAGACAAAGCGGCTTACGGGGAGGTAAGCGCGGTAGACGAAGACGCCCGGACGATTACTATTTTACAATTCGACTATGAGCTTGAAGAAGAAGTCGGCGTTACATACGTTGTCGAAGACGATGCTGAGATTGAAGGTGTCGAGACCCTCGGCGAGATACACGAGGGCGACTGGGTCGATATCGAATACGAAGTGAACAAGGATGACGAGAAGAAGACGGATTTTATCGCGGTTGAAGCAGAGCCTCTCTTTGAAGAGGATGAAGAAGAGGATGAAGAGGATCTGGGGCAACCGGAAGATATTATCGGAACAGAGGCTAAAACAAGCGAATAATTGATTATGGGAATAAAAAAGAGATTTAGAGTTAAACAGGGACAAAAAAAGAGAAGACGGGAAAGGCTTCGGGGTCTCAGGAAAAAGAACCTGAAGATCAACGATTATTTTTGTGACGGGTGCTATATAGGCCCAAAGTCTGAAAAATAATCGCGTTATCCCACGGCTTATGAAATATAACTTTATAGATAAGGGAAAAGGCCGACCTATTATAATGCTGCATGGCATATTCGGCCATGCCTCGAACTGGAAAGATATAATAGAACCCCTCTCAAAAGGGTATAGGACCCTGGCGCTTGAATTACCTTATTTGGAATTAAAAAAGGACGATTGCAATATCGCTTATCTTTCCGAGTACGTGTCAAAGTTCGCGGATTCCCACGGGTTTAATAAGGCGATCTACATGGGCAATTCTTTAGGTGGTCATATCGCCCTCGATATAGCCACAAGGGATCACGAGAGGGTAGAGGCCCTTATACTGACAGGCAGTTCCGGGCTTTTTGAGAGGGGATATGAGAATGACCTTCAGATCCATCCCACAAAAACATATCTTTACAAAAAGATCGGTGAGATATTTTTTGACAAGAGCCACGTAACCGAAGAATTGATAGACGATGTTTACAATATCCTGCTCAATAGAAAAAATAAGATTAATATAATCAGATTAAGCAAATCCGCCAAAAGTTATAATATTAAAGACCAGCTTAAATTTGTAGATTGTCCGACTATATTGATATGGGGAAAGCAGGACCCTATTACCCCGCCGAGCGCAGCCCTGGAATTTGAACAAAGTATTAAAAAAGCGGAATTAAAATTTATTGACAATTGCTGCCATGCGCCGATGATAGAACATCCCGGCAAGTTCGGAAAGCTTGCGTTAGAGTTTTTATCGACCCGCCTATGATAGAGAAGATTCTGGGAAGCGTCTTTTGCTCATACGCCCAAAAGAGATTCCGGCAAATCCAGGAGACCTACACCAGCCCTCTCGACTTGCAGGAAAGGAACCTGAAAAAGATCCTGCAAAAATCCAAAGAGACAGTCTTCGGAAGAAAATTTGATTTCAAAAGCATAAAATCGATAGCAGACTACCAAAAAAGAATTCCCCTGACGTCTTATGAGAAGATGAAGCCCTGGGTAGACGGCTGCCTTGAAGGAAAGCCCGACTATATCTGGCCGGGAAGGATAAAATATTTTGCCCTGACCTCCGGAACGACTTCGGGTTCAAGCAAATATATACCGGTCTCATCAGATGTAATAAGAGAGAATAAGAAAGCAGCCTTGGATTCTATTCTTTTCTATCTTGCGAACACAAAAGATAGAAGCCTTTTTAACGGCAAGATATTGTTTTTAGGCGGGTCAACCTCCCTTAAGAGTATGCCAAACGGCCTCCGCGCGGGCGATATGAGCGGTATCCTCTCTAAGTTTACACCTTTTTACATATCAAGCTGCCAGGAACCGCGCAGGGATTTAATCATTCTGTCTGATTGGGAAGAGAAGGTAAAAAGGGTTATTGAAGATGTAAGGAAGAAGGATGTAAGGCTGATCTGCGGTTTACCGCCGTGGCTTTTGGTCTTTTTTGACCACCTGCTTGAGAGGGAAGGAAAGAGGCACGTCTCCGAGATATGGCCGAACCTTTCATTGTTCATATACGGGGGGCTCGACTTCTCGCCGTATAGGAAACTCATGAAGGATATAATAGGAAAGGATATCTATTATATGGAGACGTATTTTGCATCCGAGGCCTTCATGGGCATACAGGATATACCTTCTTCAGAGGACGCGCACGAAAGAGGGATTCTTTTGATGCTCGATTACGGCATATTCTACGAATTTATAGAGGCAGAGGATGTCACAAAAGATAATCCGAGAAGGTATACGGTTTCAGATGTCAAGACAGATGTTAATTACGCGATAGCGGTAACCAATGTAAACGGCCTATACAGCTATCTTATAGGCGATACGGTAAAATTTGTGTCGAGGGCCCCTTTAAGGATTAGAGTGACGGGCAGGATAGAGGATTTTTTAAGCGTCGCGGGGGAACACGTGATAGATGAGGAGATAGAGTACGCTATAAGCCAGGCGGTCTTGCGCCAAGGGGGTATCGTGAGCAACTATACGGTAGCTCCGTATTATCCCCCACATAAAAAGGGCCGTCCGGGACACCAGTGGCTGATAGAATTCTTGGAGCTGCCGCAGGACCTAAATAAATTTGCCGAGGCTATAGACAGGGTGCTATGCGACAAGAATGATGACTATAGGGAGCACAGAAGAAGAGACTTTTGTATGTCCGCCCCTTCTATATATAAACTGAAGGAAGGGACATTCTATAAGTGGCACAAAAAAAGAGACCAGCTGGGCGGCCAGCATAAGACACCGCATCTTAGGAACAACAGGTCCATCGCAAAAGAACTTATAGAACTCGATAGCGGCTTGTAATAGATTTTTATTTGTTATATAATAAGCCAATATGAAGCTTAATGATATTGTAAGAAAGATTGCAAAGACCCTAAACATACTTCTGCTTTTATATCTATTTTTGGTCAGCATAGCCCTCTTAAGCGCCTCTTTTAAGACATTCGGAAGCGATTTTGCAAATAGACTTATACAGACTACATCCAATCCTTTTGTCGGGCTATTCATAGGGATATTGACAACCAGCATTATCCAGAGTTCGTCTACCACGACTTCGATGATAGTAGGTTTTGTGGCATCAGGGATGTTGACTATAGAGAATGCCATTCCTATGGTTATGGGCGCGAATATAGGGACTACCGTTACAAATACCCTTGTCTCTTTAGGCCATATTACCAGGAAAGAAGAGTTTAAAAGGGCCATGTCATGTTCTTCCGTTCACGATCTTTTTAATGTATTCACTGTTTTAGTCTTATTTCCCCTGGAATTGACCACGGGATATTTAAGGCGCACCGCAGGAATCTTGGCAAATATTTTCGGGCAATGCGGCGGCATAAAGGTGATGAATCCCATAAAGGCTGTTATAAAACCGGCCGTGCATTTAGTAAAGCATCTATTGGAGGATGTATCAGGATTATCTACGGCCGCAACCGGAGTATTAATGCTTATCCTGGCATTAATATTATTGTTTACGACGCTGTTTTTTATAGTGAAAATTATGAAGTCAAGCACAGCAAAGAGGGCGGAGATAATATTTGGTAAGATCTTGGGAAGAAGTGGTCTTATCGCTATCTTTGCGGGTCTTATATTTACGGCTATAGTCCAGTCTAGTTCCATTACTACATCTATATTGGTTCCTATTGTGGCGTCCGGCATAACTACGGTCGAGGCCGTACTTCCTATAACAATGGGGGCGAATCTAGGTACTACCGTAACCGCCATGCTCGCGGCATTAACCGGGAATATGGCAGGCATAACCATAGCTTTTGCCCATCTTTTGTTTAATGCCACAGGGGTTATTTTAGTTTATAATATCGCGGTATTAAGAAGATGCATTATTCTGGCTTCAAAAAAAGTTGCTGCGCTTTGTGCGGAACGCAGGATTTTAGCTTTTGTATATGTAGGAATTATTTTTTATGTTTTGCCGACTTTATTTATATTCATGTCTAAATTTTTTGGCAAATAAGACAAAGGAGGCAGCTATGTTTAAAAACCTATTGGATTTCTGGAAAGGGAAGGATTTTCTGACAAACGTCCTGGAGGAGTTCGGGAGTATGCTTAAAGACTCACAGGAGATGTTTAGCATGGTCTGCCGGAATCTATTGGAAAATAAGAGCATCCCCGGGCTGGAAGATAAGATTTACAACGTGGATAAGAAGATCAATCTCTTAGAGAAAGACATAAGAAAGAGGATTATCGCGCATCTCTCTATACAGCCCAGCGTTGATGTGCCCATGAGTCTACTTCTGATGAGCGTGGTAAAAGACGCCGAAAGGCTTGGCGATTATGCGAAGAATCTTTATGAGGTATCCCGCCTGACAAAGAAGCCCTTGGATATGGGAATATTCTCCAGGCTTTTTAATGAGATGGATAAGGTGATTATAAAGATGTTCGAAAATACGAAGAAGGCGTTTATAGAGTCGGACGAAGAGATAGCCAGAAGTATATGGCGGACAGAAAGAGGCGTCGTAAAGAAGTGCGACGCTATTATAGAGGATGTGGCAAAGAGCGATTTTAGCGCGAATCAGGCCGTTACATTTACCCTTATAGCCAGGTACTTTAAAAGGACGGCCGCGCACCTTACCAATATAGCGACGTCCGTGATACTGCCCGTTTCCGAACTCGATTTCTTTGACGAGAAAAGGAGAAAGAGAAGTGAATAAGAGAAGGAGTATACTGGCGGTATTTTTGATTGTGAGCATGGTCTTTTTAAACGGCTGCATCAAAAGAAACCTGCATATAAAATCAAATCCTCCCGACGCAAAAGTCTATTTTAACGAAGAGTATATAGGGGATACGCCCTTAGATCACGACTTTATTTACTACGCCGTTCACAGGATAAAACTGGAAAGAGAAGATTACGAGCCATTCGAGGCGTTCGTGAACATAGAGCCGCCGGTCTACTGCTGGTTTCCCATAGATTTCTTCTTTGAACTGCTGCCCTATACCTTCTGGCATAAGGAAGAAGTAAGTTATACCCTCACCCCCTTTACCAAAACAGGAATGGAATGATGAATGGCGAAGCAATAACCCTATATATTACCGCAGCATCAATAGGTTTCCTACACACGTTATTTGGTCCTGACCACTATCTCCCATTTATTGTAATGAGTCGGGCGAGAAGGTGGTCTTTACTAAAGACAGGGCTTATCACTTTTATCTGCGGCCTGGGCCATATAACGAGTTCCGTTTTTTTCGGAATCGCGGGAGTTATCCTTGGTATCGCCGTAATGAGATTGGAGGCCCTGGAAGCGGTGCGTGGAAATTTGGCAGGATGGGCCCTGATTGGATTCGGCCTTGCCTACTTTATCTGGGGGCTGCGCAGCGCCTTAAGAAGACATCCTCATAGGCACTCCCACGCCCATTTAAATACGAACAAACATTCGCATCTTCATGGACATATAAATGAACATGCCCATATTCATGATAAGAGCGGTAAAAGAAACATTACCCCGTGGGTTCTCTTTACCATTTTTGTCCTTGGTCCCTGCGAACCTTTGATACCTATATTGATGTACCCCGCAGCAAAGAATAGCGTCATAGATTTAGTAGGCGTAACGCTTACTTTTGGCGCGGTAACAATTATGACCATGCTTGGCATGGTGATTATTCTATCTTTAGGGATAAACTTTATCCCTTTGGGCAGACTTGAGCGCTATACCCATGCCTTGGCAGGCGCCGCAATTCTTTTATGCGGAGCGGCTATCCAGTTTCTCGGATTGTAATTTTGCGTTTAGAAGAGGGGGATGCGATGAATATAATGATTTATATCTCGATAGGGTTGTTAGCCGGTTTAGTCGGGGGTTTATTCGGTCTCGGCGGAGGGATAATCTTGGTGCCGGCATTGGTCTATCTTGTGGGATTGACGCAGCATCAGGCCCAAGGGACGGCCTTAGCGGCTATGGTGCCGCCTATTACTTTGCTGGCGGCGATGAGGTACTATTATGCCGGCAACGTAAAAATTCAGCTGGCGATGTTTGCATGTATAGGATTTATCGCAGGCGGGCTGTTAGGGGCCCATATAGTCCAGGGCCTGCCGGCTCTGGTGCTTAAGAGACTCTTCGGCTGCGTTATGCTGTTTGTCGCTGTAAGGATGATCTTAGGGAGATGATAAAGACATTTCTGATTTTTTCGGCGTTAATAACGG
>JADHWH010000015.1 GCA_016783555.1 Candidatus Omnitrophota bacterium
CACACCTGCAGCATGCGCAGTGTATACTGCTGGCGCACCAGATGCTGGCGTATGTGGAGATGTTCCAGAGAGACAAGGATAGATTGACTGAGGCAAAGTCGAGAGTGGACGAGATGCCCTTGGGCTCATGCGCCCTAAGAGGGACTGCGCTTAAAATTAACAGAAAGATAGTGGCGAGCCAGCTCGGTTTCTCAAAGATAAGCCAGAATAGCATCGACGCCATAAGCGACAGGGATTTTGTAATGGAGATACTATCGGCGCTTGTGATCGTAGGTATCCATCTTTCAAGATTTGCCGAGGACATGATCCTATGGTCGACGAAGGAGTTTTCATTCGTAGAGATTGACGAGTCTTTTGCGACGGGCTCAAGCATGATGCCCAACAAGAAGAATCCCGACATCCTTGAGCTCATCAGGGGGCTTTCCGGAAAGATTTATGCCAATCTTTCAAGCGTGACTGTGATGATGAAGGGGCTCCCGCTTTCTTACAATAGGGATCTGCAGCTTGATAAGATACCCCTCTTTAGTTCAGTAGATACATTGGAGGAGGTCCTGCCCCTTATCGCAAGGCTTATAAAGAGATTGAGAGTAAACAGGAAGAATATAAAAAACAAGATAAAAGACGACGAGTTTCTCTTTGCTACCGACATAGCAGAGTTTCTCATTAAGAACGGCCACTCATACAGGGAGGCCCATGATATAACGGGGGATATAGTAAAGTACTGCATAAAGGAGGACATGGTTATTTCAGAGATTCAGGAATCAAGACTTAAGAGATTCTCAAGCGCGCTGTCGTCCAAAGCTGTAAAGAGACTGCTCGATCCGGAAATATCGGTCTCTTCCGTCAGATCGGAAGGGGGCACAAATCCCGAGATGGTAAGAAATGCGATAGAGAGATGGAAGGGGAAGTTTAAGAATGCATGAATTCAGACATAAAAACAATGTACTATATTGTGAGTCCGTAAGGGTACCAGACATCGCCGAAAGGGTTAAGACACCCTTTTATCTTTACAGCCATCATACCCTTGTGGACCATTATAGAAAGATAAAGAGGGCATTTAAGAGCGTAGATGCCCTGATATGTTTTTCGATGAAGGCAAATTCGAGTCTGGCCGTATGCCGGGCCCTTGTCAATGAAGGCGCAGGGCTCGACATAGTAAGCGGTGGCGAGCTCTATAAGGCATTAAGGGTGGGAGTAGACCCTAAGAAAATAGTCTATGCCGGGATAGGCAAGACGCGCAGAGAGATTGAAGAGGCGATGAAGGCCGATATATTGTTCTTCAACGTAGAGAGCCTCCCTGAGCTAATTTTGCTGGATAGCGTCGCTGGGAGCATGCGGCGTATAGTTAATGTCTCTTTAAGGCTAAATCCGGACGTCGCGGTAAAGACACACCGTTATATAGTCACCGGCACAAGCGAGAGTAAATTCGGCATAGGCTTCGAGGCCGCAAGGCGGATATTCGAAAGGAGCGATGCCTTCCCTAATCTAAGGATAAACGGACTGCATCTTCACATTGGATCGCAGATTACACATTCACGTCCTTATGTGAGGGCATTAAGAAGAGTTTACGCCTTTATTAAGAAAGCCCCTCGAAACCTGCAGTATCTGAATATAGGCGGCGGATTAGGTATAGTATACGGAAATGAGCGGCCGCAGACTGCGCATAGGTTTGCAAAGGCGGTTTTACCTATAATAAAGAAGACAAAACTCAAGCTCATACTCGAACCCGGCCGCTTCGTAGCGGGCAACAGCGGCATACTCGTTACGAAGGTATTGTATGTAAAGGAGAGCTTGAATAAAAGATTCGTAATAATCGATGCCGGCATGAATGATATGGTCCGCCCTTCTTTCTATGGCGCGTATCACAATATTCAGCCGGTAGTCCGCAAGTCTCACGGAAGGGCGCCGCATATGGTAGTGGACGTGGTCGGCCCAGTCTGCGAAAGTGGGGATTTTCTTGCCAAAAACAGACGTCTGCCCATGGTGATAGAAGGGGATATCCTGGCTGTGATGGGCGCCGGGGCGTATGGTTATACCATGTCCAGCAACTACAACTCACGGCCGAGGGCGGCGGAAGTGATGGTTATTAGAGATAGGTTTTATACTATTAGGGAGAGAGAGATCTACAGGGATTTGATTAAGGGAGAAGTTATACCCAGGGAATTGAGATAGATGTGAAAGACCTCAAATTCACCAAGATGGTTGCCAGCGGCAACGACTTTATTGTAATCGACAATCGCAGCCGCGGTCTTATTGATTACGGCCATTCAATTAAAGAGGCCGCAAAGAGGCTCTGTGGGAGAAGATTATCCGTCGGCGCCGACGGTATGCTCCTTATTGAGAATTCCAAAAAGGCCGACTTTAAGATGAGGATCTTCAACCCCGACGGTTCCGAGGTTGATATGTGCGGGAACGGCTCGCGGTGTGTGGCCCTCTACGCGGTCGAAAACGGCATTGCAGAGAAAGATATGAAGATAGAGACGAGCGCAGGCGTCCTTGATGCCGAGGTAGTGGGCTTAAGGGTTAAAGTGAGATTGACGGATCCTGAGTCTGTAAGATTGAATAAGCGCGTAAGAATAGGAAAGAAGAATTACAAGATCCATTTTATTAATACGGGAGTTCCGCATGCGGTATCTTTTGTGGAAGATCCGGACAGGATTGACGTAGAAAAGATCGGTTCCAAGATAAGGTTTCACAGGTCCTTTAAGCCTAAAGGGACAAATGCCGATTTTGTTAAGGTCTTAAGCCCCAAGGAACTTAAACTAAGGACATATGAAAGGGGAGTGGAGGCGGAGACCTTAGCGTGCGGCACCGGAGCCGCCGCCTCTGCGATAGTATCCAGCATGGTTTACGGCTTTAAGCCTCATATAGATGTAAATACAAAGAGCGGTGAGGTATTGAGAGTTTATTTTGATATTAGAGGCAAGGGCGTAAGGAATGTATTCTTAGAGGGTGAGGCCAAAGCTGTTTATAAAGGGAGGATCAGTTATGTTTAGAGGTTCATTTGTTGCGCTGGTGACGCCGCATAAAAAAGACGGCGAGATAGACGAAAAGAAATTTAGAAAATTGATAGAGTTCCAATTGAAAAACAGCACTGATGGTATTGTCCCCTGCGGGTGTACGGGTGAGGCGGCTACGCTCTCTTACAATGAACAGATGCGGCTTATGGATATTACTGTGGAGACAGTCAACGGGAGGATACCTGTCGTTGCCGGCGCCGGTTCTAATTGTACCGAGGAGACCATCAAGCTTACCAGGCATGCCAGGAAGGCCGGGTGCGACGGGGCCTTATTGATTACTCCGTATTACAACAAGCCGACACCCGAAGGCCAATATCGCCATTACGAGAAAATAGCAAAGACGGTTGATATACCTATAATGCTCTATAATGTTCCGTCGAGGACCGGCATTTCGATGAAGCCGGAGACCGTAGCGCGGTTAAGTAAGATAAAGAACATAGTTGCCATAAAAGAGGCAAGCGGCAGCTTAGATCAGGTTAGCCAGATATTATCGCTTTGCGATATAGCCGTATTAAGCGGCGACGATTCGCTGACATTGCCTATAATGAGCCTGGGCGGCCAGGGCGTGGTTTCGGTCGCGGCTAATATAATTCCTAAAGAGGTCCATGAGCTGGTGAGGCAGTTTTTAAACAGAGATATCGAAGGGGCGCGCAATAGACATTTTAAGTTAATGCCGCTTTTTAAGGCACTCTTTATAGAGACTAATCCTATTCCCGTAAAGGCCTGCATGGGTATTATGAAGATGTATAAGCCTACATGGAGGCTGCCCCTTTGTGAACCTATGCCTGAGACGATAACAAAATTGAAAAAGGTTTTGAAAAGTCAGGGGTTGATATAAGTATATGATTAAAGTAGCGGTAAGCGGTTGCAACGGCAGAATGGGAAGAAGGATTAAGAGTCTGGTTGAGCAGGATCCCGGACTGGAATTGGCCGGGGCCTTTGACATAGACGCTGATCCCCGTCCCGCAATTAAGAATTGTGATGTATTGATAGAGTTTACCACACCTGAAGCGACGGTGAAAAATTTGGCGATTGCAAAGGAACTCGGCAAGGCGGCAGTTATCGGGACAACGGGCCTTGATGAGAAGAAGCTAAAATTAATAAAAGAAGCGGCCTCTAAGATATCCGTGGTCTTTTCGCCGAATATGGCTGTCGGCGTGAATCTGCTTTTTAATCTGACCGAAAAGGCGGCCTCGGTCTTGGATAAGAGATATTCTGCGTCGATATCCGAGACGCATCACGTCCATAAGAAAGATGCCCCAAGCGGCACGGCCAAGAAGCTGCGCGGCATAATAGCCGGCGCAAGAAAAAGCCATTCAGAAGAGATTAAGGTCGAGTCAAAAAGAATCGGAGAAGTAGTGGGCGATCATACAGTTGTCTTTGACGGCAAAGAAGAGAGAATAGAGATAACCCACCATGCGAAGTCAAGAGACGTCTTCACAAGAGGCGCTATTGTAGCGGCAAAATTTGCCGCAAAGAAGAAACCGGGCCTCTATAGCATGGATGAGGTTCTCGGTATAGGACAAGGGAGATGACAAAGATAGATATTTCAGACAGGCTAAAGAGGCTTCCTCCTTATCTCTTTGTTGAGATAGATAGGGAGAAGAAGCGCGCTCTGGATAAGGGCAGGGATATCATAGACTTAGGCGTAGGAGATCCTGACCAGCCGACGCCGGGTTATATAATAAATGCGCTTAATAAGGCTGTCAGGGACCCATCGACTCATCATTACGCCCTGGATAACGGCATGAAGGAGTTGAGAGTCGAGATAGCCAGATGGTATAAGGAGAGATTCGGCGTCGAACTGGATCCCGATAGTGAGATACTGCCTTTGATAGGGTCCAAAGAAGGCATTGCCCACATGCCCCTGGCTTTTATAAACCCCGGAGAGATAGCCCTTGTGCCGAATCCCTGTTATCCGCCGTATAGAAGCGGCGTCATCCTTGCCGGCGGAGAGATTCACGATATGCCTCTTGAGGAAGAGAATTCTTTTTTGCCGAGAGTCGATTCGATAGAGAGGTCTGTATTGGAAAGAGCCCGCCTTATGTACTTGAACTATCCGAATAATCCTACGGGCGTGCCTTGCGATAAGGATTTTTACCAGAGGGTTGTCGAGTTTGGGTTGAAGAACGATATTATAATATCAAGCGATGCCGCTTATACAGAGATGTCGTACGACGGATATTCGCAGCCGAGCTTTTTAGAGGTAGAGAACGCAAAGAAGATAGGCGTGGAGTTTCATTCTCTCTCCAAGACCTACAATATGACCGGTTGGCGCATAGGCTGGGTCTGCGGTAACAGGGATATAATTGCCGGCATAGCAAAGGTAAAGTCGAATATCGATTCAGGCGTATTCAATGCAATCCAGCGCGCGGGCATAGCGGCATTGAAAGGGCCAAAGAGCGAAATCGATAAAATGAAGAGGCTTTACCAGGATCGCAGAGACGTATTAGTCAAGGGCTTAAACTCTATTGGCTGGCAGGTGACTAAGCCCAAGACCACTTTTTACCTCTGGGCCAAGACATTGGGCGGACGCGATTCCGCCAGCATGTGTAAGACGCTTTTGAATGAAGTGGATGTTGTGATGACACCCGGCGTCGGATTCGGGAGTTACGGCGAGGGTTATGTGAGGATGGCCCTTACCGTGCCGAAGGAGAGGCTTAAAGAGGCGGTAGACAGGATAAAGAAGATTGTATGACCGAGGCATATATAGGGATAGGGTCTAATCTGGGCGATAGAAGACAATATATAAAAGACGCTATCAGGATGCTGAGAGAATCCCCTGACATAAAGATCGACAAGGCCTCGCCGCTCTATGAGACAGACCCTGCCGGCGGCCCGCCGCAGGGCAGATTCCTAAACGGTGTATTAAGGCTAAAGACCGATCTTTCCCCGAGGCAATTGCTAAAGAGGCTGAATGAGATCGAGGACTCCCTCGGAAGAGAAAGAACCGTTAAAGACGGCCCGCGCACAATAGATCTGGATATCCTCACTTACGGAGATTTACATATAGAAGAGGAAGATCTTGTGATTCCCCACCCCAGAATGGAAAGAAGAGATTTTGTTAAGCGCCCGTTAAACGATATCCTGGATATTAGATGAGAATATTTAAAGAGATAAAAGAAGCGCAAGGTTACATAAAGAAGGAGAAAGAAAAAGGAAGATCCGTAGGGTTCGTCCCGACTATGGGTTATCTGCACGAAGGACACCTTAGCCTCATAAGAGAGGCGCGAAAGAGAAACGATCTGGTTGTAGTGAGTATCTTTGTAAATCCCGCGCAATTCGGCCCTAAGGAAGATTATAAGAGGTATCCGCGCGATTTGAAGCGCGATGAGAGATTGGCAAGGGCGTCAGGCGCAGATATCATATTTTATCCATCGGTCAGGGGGATATACCCCGACGGATATCAGACTTACGTTGAGGTTACGGATATTACCGAAAGGCTATGCGGCAAATCCCGGCCCGGCCATTTTAAAGGGGTCGCAACCATTGTGACAAAATTATTCAATATAGTCCAGCCGGATATCGCGTATTTCGGCCAGAAAGATGCGCAGCAGGCTATAGTGATAAAGAGGATGGCAGGCGATCTAAATATGGATTTGAAGATAAGGGTTATGCCTATCGTAAGGGAGCCGGACGGCCTTGCCATGAGTTCCAGAAATAGATACCTTTCAGATAGGGAAAGGTCTGACGCGCCCGTTTTGTACGATTCCTTAAATCTGGCAAGAAGATTAATAAAGAGCGGCTGCCGCGATACAAACAGGATAAAAAACGATATGAAGAGATTGATAAAATCCAAAAAGGGAGCGCGCATCGATTATATATCGATAAGCGATCTTAGGAATTTAAGAGAGCTCAAACGTATTAAAAAAGAAGCGTTAATAGCCTTGGCTGTCAGGATAGGCAAGAGAAGGTTGATCGACAATATGATTGTGGGAGGCAGGATTTAATGTCCATTAAGATAATCACGGACAGATGCACCGGTTGTAAGCTCTGCATAAAGGTATGCCCGTTTGGGGCGTTGGAGGTAGTTGAGAAGAAGGCGATAATAGAGATGGCAAGATGCAACCTATGCGGTGCATGCGTGCCTGCGTGCAAGTTTAACGCCATAGAGCTTAAAAAGGTCATGGGTCCGACCAGGGACCTTAGTTCATACAAAGATGTATGGGTGTTTTGCGAACAGAAAAAAGGCGTTGTCCAGAAGGTATCATGGGAGCTTTTAGGCGAGGGTGGGAAACTCGCCCGTAAGCTTGGTTGCGATCTATGCGGCGTAATCCTTGGTAGTGACATAGATGAAGCAGTCAAAGAGATAGTAGATCGCGGCGCCAAGAAGGTCTATGTGGTTGACTCACCCGAGCTTAAATCATATCTTGATGAGCCGTATACGAACGTCTTGGTAGATTTAGTAAAAGAGTATAAACCCGAAATCTTTTTATGCGGGGCCACTACTATAGGAAGGAGCCTTATATCGAGGGTAGCTGTTAGGATAAACACGGGCCTCACGGCCGACTGCACGGGGCTTGATATAGATCTGGATAAGAGGATGCTTCTGCAGACGCGGCCTGCGTTCGGCGGAAATATTATGGCGACTATCATTACCCCTAATCACAGACCGCAGATGGCAACGGTAAGGCACAAGGTAATGAAGGAAGCAGATACGGATACCTCCAGGAAAGGCGAGATTATAAAGAAAGATTACAAGAAGGAACTATTTAAGTCTAACACCCGCATATTGGATGTCGTCGAGGAATTGGAGTCTACAGTAAATTTGACCGAGGCGGATGTAATCGTATCAGGCGGACGCGGGCTCGGCGGGCCTGAGAATTTTCAGCTTATAAGAGAGCTTGCAGAGGTGCTGTGCGGCGCTGTCGGCGCCTCACGCTCCGCAGTCGATGCGGACTGGGTATCATATTCACACCAGGTCGGCCAGACAGGGAAGACCGTCTGCCCTAAGATATATATCGCATGCGGAATAAGCGGCCAGATACAACACCTCATAGGCATGCAGTCTTCAGACATTATAGTAGCCATAAACAAAGACCCCGATGCCCCCATCTTTAACGTCGCCACCTACGGCATAGTGGGGGACCTGTTTGAAATCGTCCCCGCCCTCACCAAACACCTCCGCGAAACCCTGAAGAGATAAGGAAAATAGGGATAAGTCCATTTTTTATATCTCCTTTTCAGGCTTGACAATCCCATAGTTATAATGTATACTCGATTTCGACAAGACTACTAGTTTATATATGTTTGTATACTTTATTGATGTTTATTAAAGTTTATACAAGTCGGTGATATCTATGCCAGAGAAGATATATAATATACAGGAAGTAGCGGATTTCCTCGGGTTATATAAAGGTACGATTGTCAATTATGAGAATAGACATATATTTCCCAAGGCGCACAGGAATCCTATCAATAACTACAGAGAATACGCAAAGGAAGACATAGAGGGATTAAGGAAGATATTGAAGAGAGGAAGGTAGGCAATATATGTATTTTAAGAGATTAGAGATGTTCGGTTTTAAGTCTTTTGCGGAGAAGACCAAGATTGATTTTGAACGCGGCATCACCGCCGTTGTAGGTCCAAACGGTTGCGGAAAATCAAATATAGCTGACGGGGTGAAATGGGTTCTCGGCGAACAGTCGGCAAAGTCGCTGCGCGGTTCCAGCATGGAGGACGTCATATTTAACGGCTCGGAATATAAAGAGCCGCTCGGCTACGCAGAGGTTTCACTTACCTTATCCAACGAAGGGAAGCTCCTGCCCATAGAGTATGACGAGGTAACAATCTCGCGCAGGCTCTACCGTTCAGGTGAGAGCGAATATCTTATAAATAAGAACCCTGTGAGATTGAGAGATGTAAATGAGCTGCTCATGGGCTCGGGCATGGGTACGAGCGCCTATTCCATGATAGAGCAGGGAAAGATAGATCAGATCTTAAGCGCCAATCCTGAAGACCGCCGTATCGTATTCGAGGAAGCCAGCGGCATAACGAAATATAAGTCGAAGAAGAAAGAAGCGATAAGGAGGCTGGAGAATACAGAACAGAATCTTCTTAGGGTTGACGATATCATTAAGGAAGTGGAGCGCCAGATCAGGTCTATTGAGAGGCAGGCCAAAAAGGCCCAGCGCTACAATGAGCTGTTCAATAAGCTGAAAGACCTCGATACGAAACTTGCCGCATTCAGATATAGAGAGATGAATAATAATAGGGAAACCCTTCAGAAAGAGAAATCCGAAATTAAGAATAAAGAAGAGAGTTTCCATGTAAAGATGGCTGAATTCAACAAAGAGTTAAACGAGCTTAATGCCAGAGAGGAAGAGTTAGATTCAAAAATATATAGATATCGCTCAGAACACGATGAGACCAATATCACGTTACAGAGAAATCAAGACAAGACCTTGCTCAACAGAGAAAGGCTGCAGGAGTTATATAAATACGAATCTGATCAGAAAAGAGAGCTCGATTCCCTTAACGCGAGAATGGGCGTTATTACAAAGACAGTGGATGATATGACGGGCAGGCTGACGGTTATCTCTGAAAATACACAATCCAAAGAGGGCATCCTCCTGGCCAAGGAGGAGGAATTGGCAGATCTTAAGGAGACAATAGTCGAAAATGAAGAGTCCCTGAGGGTAAACAAGTTCAAAGTGGTAGATATCTTAGCGGTACAATCGCGCCTGCGAAACGAGATTACCAAGATAACAAGCGACATGCAGAATGTCTCCGCAAGGATCAGGCGTTTAAACACGGAGAAAGAGAATGTGTCGAAAGAACTGGCAGGCCTGGATAGTAATCTCTCAGAGGCAAGATTGTCCGTGAATACGACAATCTCTAAAGTTGAGTCGCTGGACAAAGAAAGGATAGCGTTTCAAAACAGTTTAAAGAAAGAGAAAGAAGAGTTTGGTTCGCTGGAGGAAGGGATTAATGAGTCTAAGAATCACATCCTTTCTCTCCATTCCAAATCGAATTTTTTAAAAGACCTCGTTAAGCGTCACGAAGGCTTCACGGGCGGTACGCAGGCGTTTCTAAATAGGCTGTCTAGCGGCGAGCTGAGGCTGGAGGGCGGCTGCGAACCGTTGGCGGAACTTCTTGAACCCAAGAGGGGGTATGAGGCACCCTGCGAAGCGGCGCTTATGGAATACCTCCAAATGATCGTTATAGATAGCTGGAATACGGCCTTTATAGCGCTTGATTACTTAAAAAAGAATAACCTGGGCAAGGCGAGCTTTATAAGGAATAACGGCGTGGATTCCGTCTTTGAAGTGACAAAGCCGGATAGCAAATTAGTGCTGGGTAATATCCTGGACTACATGAAAGTCGATTCAAGATACAGAAGCCTCTTTGCGAGACTGCTTAAAAACACATTTTTAGTCGGTACAGTGGAGGACGGTGTTTCAGTCCTGGAGTCCATGCCCGAAGGAATGAGAAAAAAGATTAAGCTCGTAACCCGAAAGGGCGATATAATTACCGAAGATGTTATAACAGGCGGTAGCGGCGGGGAGGACTTTACCACAAGTGTTATAGGGCGCCGCGGCAGGATTAAAGAGACAGAAGAAGAGATTGCGGAGTCCGAAAAGAATATATTGACCCTGAAGAAAGAATTGCAGAGATGTAAAGACCTTATAGAAGAGGACCAGGCCAGGATAAAGAGAGTAGAAGAAGTCTTACATGCCGAAGAGATAAAGATGGCTCAAAAGAAATCACAGGAGGCAAACCTTGAGAAGATGCAGAAGAAGGTCAAGGAAGAATTTGACCTTGTGGATTTAGAGATAGAAGAGTCCATGTTTAAGCAGAATGAGCTTAAGGATAGGGAATCCGAGCAGAAATCCAGGCTGGAAGAGGCAGGCCGCGAAGAGTCAGGTCTGCAGAATACGATTATAAATTCACAAAACTTCATAGAAAACGGGACGAAGAAAAAAGAGGAACTTCTCATAGCAATCACACAGATACAGACAGAGCTTACCTCCCTCAAAAGAGAGGAAGATGAATTTTACAAGAGGGCCGAGCAGCAGAAGACCTACTATGAAGAACAGGTAAGGATTTTAGATGTCAAGAGAGAAGCTATAGAGACAGCCTCCCGGCGTCAGAAGGAGCTGAAGGACGAGATAGAAAAACTAAAATCCGATACGGAAAATTTAAAAGAACGTAAAGAGATCGTTGACAAAGAGCTTGATATGCTCAAGAAAGAGGCAGCCGAGCTGAAGAGGGTTATAGACAAAAAAAGAGAAGAGCTTGATATAAGAAAAGGAAACCTGGATGTCGTGAAGGACAGGGTCCATAAACTTGACATGGAAGAGGCCCAACTCTCCTTCCAGTTGGAGACCTTGAGGAATAAGATAAATCAGGTATATAAAATAAACCTTGAGGAGATAGCGCCGAATGCGGAGAAGATAGAAGACAAAGACGCCGTTCAGGGCCAGGTAGACGAATTGAGCCAGGCTGTAGAAAGAATAGGGCCTGTAAATCTGGTGGCTATAGACGAACACAAAGAACTCGAAGAGAGACTCTCTTTTCTTAAGCATCAACAAGAGGATCTTGTAAGCGCGAAGGAGTCTTTGCACAAAGCGATAAAGAAGATAAACCAGACCACAAAGGCTCTTTTTATGGAGACCTTTGCAAGTATCCAGAACGAGTTTAAAAATTACTTTAGATTCTTATTCGGCGGGGGAAAGGCGGAGATACTTCTCTTGGATGAAAATGACGTTCTAGAAAGCGGCATTGAGATTATAGCAAGGCCGCCGGGAAAGAAACTGCAGACGATATCTCTGCTCTCGGGCGGAGAGAGGGCCCTGACCGCCATAGCGCTGCTCTTCGCCATATTTAAGACAAAACCGAGTCCTTTCTGTTTTTTGGATGAGATAGACGCGGCATTGGATGAATCTAATATAGGAAGGTTCAGTAAGGCCCTCCAGGAGTTTGCTGAAAAATCACAATTTATAGTTATTACCCACAGTAAAAAGACCATAGAGATATCAGATGTTATGTACGGAATTACTATGGAGCAATCGGGCGTTTCCAGGGTAATATCGGTTAAATTTGCGCAGAAGAAAGAAAAGGAGGCCGTTCCGGCATAAGTTTGCCTGACCCAAGCGGGAAGGGAAGGGGCGTTCGCATTTTCTTAGTAGATTACTCATATAATATATCAATGCGAGCGTCCCTAATTTTTTCTCTTAAGATCCTTCGCCCTATAGGGCTCAGGATCAAGTCAAATTTTCTGATGAAAATTTGACTTGACAGACGGTGATTTTGTATTATAATATTCTTAATCTTCGGGGTGAGGCGTAATTCCTCAACCGGTAGTTAACCCAGCCCTTGTACACAAGGGCTGGGTGAAAGCCTACGAACCCTTGAGCGCACACTAAAGTGTGCGCTACAGCAGCTAAGAGCTGCTAAGGGTAGATTCGGTGAAATTCCGAGGCCGACCGTATAGTCGGGATGAGAGAAGATGGTGATATCATGCGAGTTTTTGAACCCCGAAGACAACTTCGGGGTTTTTCATTTTGAGGTAAAGATATGAACCCCGTTAGACCTCATGAGAGGTCAGCGGGATGAGGAGGTCTAACGGGGTGAAATTTAATACCATTCCAGAGGTTGTAGAAGATATAAAGAAAGGCAAGATAGTCATAGTCGTAGACGACGAAGACCGCGAGAATGAAGGCGACTTTGTCATGGCGGGGTCTCTGACTACGCCAGAGTCTATAAACTTTATGGCCAAGTACGGCCGCGGATTGATATGTGTCCCTATGGAAGAAGAGATTCTCGACAGGCTTAATCTATATCCAATGGTATCAACCCCGCCCGACCCCTACAAAACCGCATGGATGATTTCGGTAGATTCAAAGCGCGGTATAACCACGGGCATCTCCGCTTATGACCGCTCATTTACCATTAAGAGACTCTCCGACAGCAACGCAGGACCGGATGAATTCATAAAACCCGGCCATATCTTCCCGCTCAAATCGCGCCAAGGCGGCGCATTAGTAAGGACAGGCCATACCGAAGCATGCGTTGATTTCTTGAGGCTGGCAGGATTATACCCCGTAGGAGTTATATGCGAGATTATGAACGAAGACGGGACCATGGCCAGGGTGCCCAGGCTCTTCGAGATCGCCAAAGAGTTTAACCTTAAAATCTGCACCATCGCGGATTTGATCAGGCATAGAAGGAGATCCGACAAACTAATAAAGAAGGTCGCAGAGACTTCACTCCCGACAGAATACGGAAGCTTCAGGTTGATCGTATATGAATCAGTTGTTGACAAACAACATCACCTGGCCTTAATAAAAGGAGATTTAACCCAAGAGGATACACTCGTCAGGGTTCATTCTCAATGTCTTACCGGAGATGTTTTCGGCTCGCAGAGATGCGACTGCGGAAGACAGCTTAAGGACACCATGGCTATAATCGAAAGAGAAAAAAGAGGCGTCATACTTTATATGAGACAGGAGGGCCGCGGTATCGGCCTTGTAAATAAACTAAAGGCCTATGAGCTTCAGGATAACGGCCTTGATACGGTAGAGGCGAATCTGGCATTGGGATTCCAGCCGGATCTCAGGGATTACGGGATAGGCGCGCAGATATTGGTGGATTTAGGCCTAAAGAATATAAGGCTCCTTACCAATAATCCGCAGAAGATCGTAGGGCTTGAAGGATACGGCCTGGATATCAAGGAGAGGCTGCCGCTTGAGGCTAAACCGACAAGCGAATGCAGAGGTTATCTTAAGATTAAGAAAGAAAAATTAGGCCACAAGTTGAGTAAGGTATAAAAGATGAGGAGGTGCAAGATGGGAAAGACGTTTAAGGGCAATATGACGGCAAAGGGAAAGAAGTTCGGAGTAGTTGTGTCGCGGTTTAACGAGTTTATTTCATCGAGGCTTCTTGAAGGCTCCTTGGACACTTTGGTAAGACAGGGCGCCGACGAGAAGAATATCGATATTGCATGGACGCCAGGTTCGTTTGAGATACCCTATATAGCAAAGCGTATGGCAGGTTCGAAGAAGTATGACGCCGTGATCTGTCTCGGTGCAATACTCCGCGGCTCAACGCCTCATTTCGATTATATTGCAAGCGAGGCTGCCAAAGGGATTGCAAAGGTATCTTTGGATACAAACGTCCCGTGCATATTCGGCGTAATAACCGCCGACACGCTGGAGCAGGCCATAGAGAGGGCCGGCACAAAAGATGGAAATAAAGGAAGACAGGCGGCATTGACCGCCATAGAGATGGCGAATCTATACGAGGAAATATAAATGCGGAAACGGACAAAGGCGCGGGAGTGCGCGCTGCAGGTACTCTACCAGATAGATATTACGCGTAAGGAATGCGACTACTGCCTCAAGGATTTCTGGCAGGCAAAGACTGAGGCGGACGATTCCATAAGAGAATTTGCGAGTCAGCTTGTAAAAGGGGTGGTAGATAATCAAAAGAAGATCGATGGCGTAATAAGCGGTTACGCCACTAACTGGAATATAGACAGGATGGCTGTGGTCGACAGAAATATACTGCGCCTGGCCTCTTTCGAGCTGCTTTTTCTAAAAGATATACCGCCTAAGGTGAGCATAAATGAGGCCGTCGACATAGCAAAGAAATACGGGGACAAAGACTCCGGCAAGTTTGTAAACGGCATTTTAGACAAGATAGCAAAGGAGGAAGTTGTTGCGCAAAAGAAAGATTGACCTGCACGTTCACACGTATTATTCCGATGGGACATTTTCTCCGGAGAAGGTAATCAGCGAAGCCAAGAAGAGAGGTTTGTCCGCGGTAGCTATATGCGACCATGACTGCGTGGAGGGCATCGAAGAGGCCAAGAAAGCCGGCGCCAAACACGGAGTCGAGGTTATACCCGGCGTAGAAGTTACATGTGAAAAGGACGGCTTAGAGATACATATGCTGGGCTATTTTATCGATATAGAATCAAGGCCTATCATCGATTTGATAACGGTTTTAAGGGATAAGCGCATAAAACGTATATATGATATGGTGGATAGATTAAAAAATTATAATGTCAATATATCGCCGCATAAAGTCTTTGCGCTAAGCCCGAAAGGGGCCGTGAGCAGGATGCACCTGGCCAGCGCGATTTACAATGAAGGCTTTGTCTCGAGCATAAAGGAGGCGTTTGCTAAGTATATAGGCGATAAGGCGCCCTGTTATGTGAGCAGATTCGAAGTATCTCCGGAATCAGCTATAGATGCCATACTAAAGTCTAAAGGCGTTCCCGTATATGCGCACCCAAATGTAATGGGAAGAGACGACCTTATTCCAGGTTTTGCGAAGGCGGGACTCCGCGGAATTGAGGTATACCATTCGGAACACAATAGGTGGACAGAAGAGCATTATCTGAATGTGGCCCATAAGTTCGGACTTTTGGTTACCGGCGGGTCCGATTGTCATGGTGCCGGTAAAGGGAGGATCCTTATGGGCGGCGTTACTATGCCGTATTCAACCTTGGAAGATTTAAAGAGAGAGGCGGAGGATGTAAGAAAAAACCAAGATGCATAATGATGACTATTTTATGAAGATGGCGTTGGCGCTTGCTAAAAAGGGAAGAGGCAGGACAAGTCCGAACCCGATGGTAGGCGCTGTTTTAGTTAAAGGCGGGAAGGTGCTCTCCAAGGGTTACCACAGAGGATTCGGACTTCCGCACGCCGAGGTTGAGGTCTTAAATAGAGCGGGAAGAGAGGCGCAGGGCGCTACCCTTTATGTGAATATGGAGCCTTGCGGCCACTTCGGAAAGACACCCCCCTGCACAGAGAGGATAATAAAAGAGGGCGTAAGAAGAGTCGTTGTAGGGATGCGCGACCCCAACCCCATCAATTACGGAAAGGGTATTAAGAGATTGCGGCGAAGCGGCATAGAGGTAGACTGCGGTGTGCTTAAGAGAGAATCGAAAATGCTGAACCGCGCATTTACGGCTTTTATTACAAAGAAGAGGCCGTATGTTACGGTAAAAGTTGCCCAAAGTCTCGACGGAAAGATTGCAACGTCCGCGGGCTGTTCTAAGTGGATAACAAATGAGATATCGAGGCGGTTTGTGCATAGGTTAAGAAGCGGCGCAGACGCCGTCTTAGTGGGCGTCAACACGATAATAAAAGATGACCCTCTTTTAAATGCGCGGATAAAGAATCTTAAGAAACAGCCGCTTAGGATAGTTCTCGATAGCAGGCTTATAACACCCAAAGGCAGCAAGGTTATAAAAGATAGATCTCCTCAGACGATTATCGCCACGACAGACAAGGCGTTTAATAAAAATAGAGATAAGTTTAAAAGGGAGGGTGTAGATGTAGTCTCTTTTAAAGAGAAGAAAGGTGCCGTTTGTCTTAAGTCATTATTAAGATATCTTGCGCACAGAGGAGTCTCACACCTTCTGGTAGAGGGCGGCGGCACTGCAATCGCAAATTTCCTAAAGGATAAGCTTGTGGATGAGATCTTTATCTTTATCGCGCCTAAGATAATAGGCGGCAGGGATGCGATTACTTCAGTAGAAGGCGAGGGCGTGAAATCTTTAAAGGACGCTCTTAAACTGAGAGATGTCAAGATAAAGAGATTTGGTGAGGATATCCTGATTCGAGGCCATGTTTAGCGGAATAATTAAAGAGATAGGCGTCATTGAGGAGATAAGACCTAAAGCGCATAGCCGTCTTATGTCAATAAAGCAGGCAGGGATTTCCAAAGACGCAAAGGTCGGTGATTCTATTTCTGTGGACGGCGTCTGTCTCACGGTAGCCGATAAAAAGGGTGAAGTTCTGCGCTTCGATGTGATAAAAAAGAGTCTTGAAAAGTGTACACTCGGCGGCGCTAAAGAGAGAGAAAGGGTAAATCTTGAGCCTTCTCTGAGTCTAAATGAAGGCATAAGCGGCCATCTTGTAAGCGGCCATATTGATGAAGTGGGAAGGATAAGGAGAGTAGCAAGGCAGGGCAGAGACATTATGCAGATAATGATAGCGATAGACGGGTCAAAAAGCTCTCTCTTGGTCAAGAAGGGGTCTGTAGCGGTAAACGGAATAAGCCTGACGGTAAATGATATCGGCAAAGATTTCTTTATAGTGGATATCATACCCCATACTTACAAAGCGACGACGATGTATCTTAAAAGAATAGGCGATAATGTCAATATCGAATACGATATATTGGCAAAGTACGCATTAAAGGGCCTTTCCAGGGTAACCCCAGATACCTTCAGCGCGGATTTTTTAAAAGAGCACGGGTTTATATGATTTTACAATTTTGTAACAGGGTTGACATTGCTATGGGTATATGTTATACTTGCTAATTGATATTTAAAATAAATAAATATATGAAAGGAGGGATAGAATGAAGAGAATAGGAAGCGTTATATTAGTTATGACATTGGTAATAAGCTTGGCGTCGAGCGCATACGCACAGACTCCAGCTGTAAAATTAAACCGCGGCTTAGTCAATGCCCTCACAGGCCTATGGGAATTGCCCGTTGACGTCCTTAGGACATGCAAGCAAGAAGGGGCTCCAAAGGGATTAACGGTAGGTTTGGTGAGAGGTTTGGTAATGGGGGTGTATAGAACACTCGTAGGTATATATGAAGTAGTTACCTTCCCGGTTCCAGCACCTGCAGGATATAGACCTATTACCGATCCGCCTACACTGTTAACATCTGAGACGTTAGAACCCGCAAACCCGGAAATGCGTGGGGATTTCAGACCTCTTAGCAGTGCATACGAAGGAACGACGCGTAAAAAATAAGCAGCATCTATGATTTTAAAGAGTTGGTCTTTTATGTGAATTCTTACATTTTTCATATAGAGGGCCAGCTCTTTTTTTCAAAATCGATGATAAGGAGGTCTTTATGAAGGAGAAAGCGAAAAGAGTAGCAGTGTTTTTTGTCCTTGTTCTCTTTATGTCAGGCATGATTGCGCCTGATGTTTTTGCCCAGACCCCCATAAGAAAACTGGGTAGAGGCCTGGCCAACTTTGGGACAGGCATATTGGAATTGCCGTATACTGTGGTGGATGTCGCAGAAGAAGAGGGTTATCTGGCGGCAGTTACATACGGCGTGGTTAAAGGTATAGCCATGAGTCTCTTGAGAATAGGCATCGGCGTTTATGAGACCGTTACTTTTATAATACCTCTTCCATGGAGATATGCGCCGATATTAGAGCCTGAATTCATGATGAGCGAAGATACTTTCTAGCCTCTATCTAACATCCGCCGGAATTTGTACTGCAGCCACTTTTTTGCGTGATACCTTGTGTAAGGTATTAAAAAAACGAATCCCGCAAGGTCTGTTATAAGCCCAGGGGTAAGAAGTAATAGCCCGCCCGCAAATATAAAGAGACCGTCTATAAGGCGTTCGCTCGGGATTATACCCATATTTAGATCTCTTTGTATACCGGATATCGTCTTCAGGCCTTCACTCTTCGCCAATAAGGCGCCGATTATGCCCGTTGTTATTACAATAGATACTGTGTTAAAGACGCCTATATGTTGGCCCACCTTGATCAAGATAGCCAATTCCACAAGAGGAACCGTTATGAACGATAATATGAGATATCCCAGCATAGTGTTTACATTATAGAGCCCTTCTTATTCAATGTCAAGAACGGCGGGGATTTGGGAGACCTGGTATTGACTTTGGCTTATAATAATGATATAGTATTAAGATATTTTATTTATGCATCATAATTAGCGCATATGAGTAATAATTGCTTTATAGAGACTTCCGGAAGGTGAAGAAGATCGGGGCGTGGCTCAGCTTGGTTTAGAGCGCTTGCTTCGGGAGCAAGAGGTCGGCGGTTCGAATCCGCCCGCCCCGACCACGATATGATGAAGAAACGGGTGCGGGTATTATACAGCGGAATGGTGCAGGGTGTGGGTTTCAGGTTTACGGCTGAGGCCGTCGCGCAGAGACTCGGCGTTGTAGGTTGGGTGAAGAATCTCCCTGACGGCAGGGTAGAGCTTCTCTGCGAAGGAGACGAAGAGGTCCTGAAAGGTCTTTTTAGCGATATTAAGAACGGTACATTGAGAAATTATATTCGGGATACAGATGTATCTTGGTCTGAAGCGACCGGTGAATTTAAGGATTTTGATATAAGGTTTTGATAAATAATGAAGTATGCCATATTTTCGGATATACACGGCAATCTAGAGGCATATCAGGCCGTTTTAGATCTTTTAAAGAAAGAAGAGAATCTTAAATATTACTGCGTAGGCGACATAGTAGGTTACGGGGCGGACCCTTCGGCGTGCATAGAGATCACAAAAAGCCTCAATCCCACTATAGTAGGCGGAAACCATGACTGGGCGGCCGCAGGGTTGACATCGACAGAATATTTTAATCCTTATGCGCAGAAGGCCGTGCTGTGGACCGCTTCAGTCTTAACCGAGGAAGAGAAGGATTGGTTAAGGTCGTTAAGGCTGACTTATGAAGAGAGAGATATGATGCTGGTACACGGCACATTGATGGAGCCGGCAAGCTTCAAATACGTATTTGATTTAAATACTGCTTACAGCATGATGAGCTTGATGAAAACACAAGTCGGTTTTATCGGGCACTCTCACACGCCAGCGGTATTTACTTTAGATAAGGATAAGATCCAATATGCCACTAATCCCAGATTTGAAGTCCAAGAAGGCAAAAGATACCTTGTGAATGTCGGCAGCGTCGGCCAGCCGCGTGACGGCGATCGCCGCGCCGCTTTCTGTATATGGGACAAGCGAGCGGGGGTTATGGAGATAAGGCGCGTTGAATATGATATTGGTAAGGCCCAAGAAAAGATCTTGGGCGCAGGACTCCCCAGTATTTTGGCGGAAAGATTGGGTAAGGGAAGATGACTGAAAAGAAGAAGATCAGGGAAGAGATTCAGAAGTTAAAAAGCCAGATCAAAAGACACGATATGCTCTATTATATTAAGAACAAGCCCGTAATTTCAGATCAGGAATACGATACACTCATAAGGAGGCTTCTCTCTCTTGAGAAGGAGCATCCGGAATTTATAACCCCTGATTCGCCTACCCAGAGAGTAGGAGGGGAGCCTATAAAAGAATTTAAGACGGTAAGACATGTAGTCTCGATGCTCAGCATGGACAACACGTATTCGGCGGATGAACTTAGGGAATTTGATAAACGGATAAGAAAAAACCTGCCGGGTGAAAAGATCGATTATGTAACAGAGCTTAAGATAGACGGGGCCAGCGTATCGCTTTTCTATAAAAAGGGAACGCTTGAGACCGGATCAACAAGGGGAGACGGCGTAACCGGCGATGACGTAACGCATAATATAAAGACTATACGGAGTATCCCCTTAAAGATTGAAGAGAAGGGTATTAAGATCCCGTCTTTAATAGAGATAAGAGGCGAGGTCTACATGACTTATACCGCCTTTATGAAGCTCAACAGAGAGGCCGAGAAGAATAAAGAAGAGCCCTTTGCCAATCCCAGGAATGCCGCCGCAGGCTCTATGAAACTTTTGGACCCGAGGATTGTGGCAAAGAGGCATCTCGATATCTTAGTATACGCAGTAGGCCATTTCGAGGGAGCGGATTTCAGCAGCCAATCCGAGGCCTTGCAATTTTTAAAAGAGACACACTTTAACGTAAATCCAAATATTGCGAAGTTTGATAATATTGAGGATGTCATAAGGCACTGTGATAAATGGGAGAAGAAGAAAGAGGATTTAGACTACCACATAGACGGCATGGTTATCAAAGTAGATTCCTTTAAACAGCAGAAGAAGCTCGGTGTTACCACAAAGTCACCCCGATGGATGATATCTTATAAATTCCCGGCCGAAAGGAAGGCTACGAAATTGGTGGATATCATGGTCCAGGTGGGCAGGACCGGCGCCCTTACGCCCGTGGCTCTCCTTAAACCCGTCCACGTATCGGGCACAACGGTCTCGCGCTCTACCCTGCATAACTTTGACGAAATAGAAAGGCTCGATGTCAAGATAGGGGATACCGTTCTTATAGAGAAGAGCGGCGAGATTATCCCTAAAGTGGTAAAGGTGCTCAAGGAGAAGAGGACAGGCAAAGAGAGAAAATTTAAGATTCCGGTTAAATGTCCTATATGCGGCTCAAAGGTGATAAAAGACGAAAAAGAGGTCGCCCTCCGCTGCGAGAATATATCATGCCCGGCCCTTGTGAAAAACAGCATAAGGCACTTCGCCTCCAGGAATGCCATGGATATAGAGGGTTTAGGCGAGGCTGTCGTTAATCAGCTTGTGGATAATAGCTTAACCGCGGATTACGGCGATATATATTATCTGACTGTTGAGAAGATAGAAAGGCTTGAGAGGCTTGCCAGGAAATCCGCCCAGAATCTGATCGATGCCATACAAAGAAGCAGAGAGAATCCTCTTTCAAAACTCATATTTGCATTAGGTATCCGGCATGTGGGGGTGCATGCGGCCTGGGTCCTGGCGCAGAAATTCGGATCTATAGAAAATATCGCAAAAGAGGCAGAAGGGGACCTTACAAATATCCATGAAATCGGAGAGATTATGGCCGCATCCATAGTCAATTTTTTTAGAGGAAAAACCAACAAGGCCGTTCTTAAGAAACTCGAGGATGCCGGCGTAAAGATGAAAGAGGCGCCCGGCAGGAAAGGCCAGACCCCTTTGAGCGGAAAGAACATAGTCGTGACCGGCGCCCTTTCAGGCTACACAAGAGACGGGATCGAGTCGCTTATAAGAGAGCTCGGAGGCAATGCCTCATCAAGTGTCTCGAAGAATACAGACTTTCTTATTATCGGAGAGTCTTCGGGTTCGAAGCTGGATAAGGCCAAGAAACTCGGGACGAAGATAATAACAGAAGAAGAGTTTGAGAAGATGATAAAGAAGAGATGAGAAGGTTAATCGCGGTAGTCCTTATAGCAGCAGTCGCATTACAGCTTACAGGCTGCGAGGCCGTTCAGCGCAAATTTACCCGGAAGAAAAAGAGAGAGCCATTGAGGCCGCGCTTCTACCGGGCCGGCGAGTCTGAGACGAGGCCCCATTTGGAGCTCTATATTATGCACTATGCATATTGGAAGTCATGGCATGGCGAAATGACCATCGGTTCCACAGACAATGCCAAAAGAAACATCATGGCCTGCGATGAGATGGTCTCTCATCTTGACGACATGAAAAAACACCTTCTCGAAGAGAAGGCGGAAGAGCTGGATAAGTATATTACGCGTGTAAAAGAGATTACAGACGAGATGAAAAGAGGCAATTTTTCAGTGATGCGCCTCGGCTACCTTAAGCAGGAGTTGTCTAAGACCGGCGCGCGTATCGAGAGGAAATTTTACTACAAGAAAGTGAAAGAATATATAAAACCCGATTAGAGAAATTATTTTTAAGGAGGCGGAAGTGAGAAAGGGGAAGTTGTTTATCAAAAAGATGGTAGTGGGGGGCATGAAGGCCAACTGCTATATATTCGGAGACCCCGAGACAAAAGAGGTCTTTGTTATCGATCCGGGCGGCGATTACCACAGGATAAGAGCGGTATTAGACAAGGCCGATTTAAAGACAAAGGCTATTATAAATACTCACGGTCATATAGACCATATAAGCGCCAACAGGTATCTGGGCTACCCTATATGGATTCATAAAGACGATGCCATGTTCTTGCAGGATTCTAAGAAGAACCTATCTTCATTATTCGGTTTTAATCTAAAATCGCCGCCTGCCACCAGGCTGCTCGAAGAGGGCGAGACGCTTGAGATCGGCGATATCTCACTGGAGGTTATCCATACGCCGGGTCACACGCCGGGCTCAATCTGCTTAAAGTCGGACGGCCTGATGTTTACCGGCGACATACTATTCTATGGCGGCATAGGAAGGTCTGATTTTCCACATGGTTCGGAGAAGACGCTGTTCGAGTCTTTAAAAAATAAGGTCTTAATACATGATGATAATACAGTCATCTATCCGGGCCACGGCCCGTCAACAACGATAGGCGAAGAGAAAAAATCAAACCCGTTTTTGTAATAAATATGGAAGAGCTGATAGATCAATTTCTGAATTTCCTTTCTGTCGAGAGGGGATTGGCCGCAAACACAATCTCTTCTTATAGGATCGATCTTATCAAGTTTACCGTTTTTTTAGAAAAGAATCATATAGCTTCTATGGGAAGCGTCAGAAAAAACCACCTTATTAAATATCTGATGCTTTTAAAAGATAAGAGGCTTTCGACGAATTCCATATCGAGGAACCTCGCGTCCATAAAGACGTTTTATAAATTTTTGGTAAATGAGAAGCATGTAAAAGAGAATGTGGCGGGTATTCTTGAGTCGCCCAGGCTGTGGAAGAAGCTGCCCAATACGTTGAGCGTGGAAGAGGTCGACAGGCTCTTGAGCGCGCCGGATCGAAGAAGCTGGATGGGTATCAGGGACAGGGCGTCGCTGGAGCTTTTATACGCAACGGGCATGAGGGTTTCGGAGTTAATCAATCTTAAGGTAAATGATTTAAATATGGACGTGGGGTTTATTAAGTGCGTGGGAAAAGGGTCAAAGGAGAGGATAATACCCATTGGAAAAAGGGCTAAGGATGCCGTTAAAAAGTATCTTGATAAATCGAGAGGCAGGCTTGTAAAGGCCAAATACCAGGACGGCGCCCTCTTTTTGACGAGGCTTGGCAGGCGGATGTCGAGGCAGAACTTCTGGAAGATGATAAAGTCTTACGCCCGCAGGGCCAAGATAAAAAAGGAGTTTTCCCCCCATGTTTTGAGGCACTCATTCGCGTCGCACCTTTTGGAGAGGGGCGCGGATTTGAGGATAATCCAGGAGATGCTGGGACATTCAGATATATCGACCACACAGATATACACGCATATTGACAAAGAGAGGCTTAAGTCGATACACCATAAGTACCACCCGAGAGGATGAAATGACAATAGTTTAAAGCGCAAAGCTAAAAACTAAAAACTGTTGTGCCGCCTTCGGCGGCGCTAAATTAAAGGTCGCGAAGCGACACAACAGTTTTACGCTTTAAGCTTTAAGCTTTACACTCATACTAAAATGGACCTGATAGCGACACATACCAATGATGTATTAAAGGTTCTGCATCACGGCCTTATCGTTGATAGAAGGATTACGCGAAGGCTAAAGAAGCGGCCTCTCTTAAACCTGGCGCGGAAGATGAGAGCCGCTCTTCCCGCAAGGCTTATGAGACTCCTGAAGCTTATAGGAAAGATGGCCGAGGAGAAAGAGTTCGCAGCATTCGTCATCGGCGGTTTTGTCAGAGACCTTATCATGAATGTAAGGAATTACGATGTCGATATCGTTGTGGAGGGCAACGCCATAGAGTTTGCCAAAGCGTTTGCCGATAGACTAAAGGGCTCATTGGTCATCCATAGGAAATTCGGCACCGCCACTGTCGTAATGCCATGGGGTCTTGGCAGGAACGGGAGATTTAAAGTGGATATAGCCACCGCGAGAAGAGAGAGATATGAATTTCCCGCTGCGCTTCCCGATGTAGAATTCAGTTCTCTCAGGGATGATCTGTATAGGCGGGACTTTACCATCAATGCCATGGCGATTGTGCTGAACAGCAAGAATTTCGGCCAATTGATAGATTTCTTTAATGGACAGAGACACCTCGAAGAAGGAGTAGTATCCGTCCTGCATAAAGAGAGTTTCATGGATGACCCGACCCGCATATTCCGCGCCGTACGATTTGAGCAGAGATACGGTTTTAAGATAGATAAACCAACAGAAAATTTAATAAAAAAAGCTATAAAAAAGGATATGTTCGGAAGAACCGGAAATATGAGGATACGTGACGAACTTATCCTTATACTAAAAGAGGAGGATCCTATGCGCGCGATCAGAAGGATGCATCAGCTCGATGAGTTAAGATTTATCCATCCGAAGATAAAGATGCAAGAAGATTTAAGATCGTTATTTAAGTCTATAAAACAGACATGCCGGTGGTACAAAAAGTCCCAGCTTAAAGAGAGATCCCTCGATGATTGGTTGATGTACCTTATGGCGCTTTTTGAAAATTTGGATAAGAAAGACGCCAAGGCCATATGCAATAAGTTCGCCTTCAGGCGGGGTGACACTATGCGGATTGCCTCATATAAGGAAGAGGGAGATAGGGTCCTTAAGTTTATGTCGCAGAAAAAAAAGATGCCCCCTTCCTCTGTTTATAAGAGACTGCGCCCTCTTTCTTACGAGGTGATTCTTGTGCTCTATGCGAAAGCCGATGACAGGAAGATAAAGAGCCGAATAATAAATTTTCTCTTAAAGAGCAATGACATAAAGATAAAGACTACGGGAGATGATTTGAAAAGACTGGGATTTAAGCCGGGGCCCGCTTTGGGAAAGGCGCTTAAGGAGATATTGTATGCCAAGATCGACGACAAGATAGAGACTCGAAAAGACGAGCTTTCATTAGCAAGGGAGATGTTAAAGTGATAGTGGGTCTGTTGAGAGTGGAGCTTCTTATCCATAACTCGCGCTCTCTCAAGGCAAAGAGGCATGTCTTGAAAGGCCTAAAGGAGAGACTGAGGAGAGGTTTTAACATATCGGTCGCGGAGATAGATAATCACGATAAATGGCAGAGGGCGACTTTGGGTATTGCCTATCTTGACAGAAATAAAGCTTTAGTAAACAGCGCATTGGATAAGATATTGAATTTTATCGAGACATTTCACGAAGTCCAGTTAACAGATCAGGAAATGGAGATATTGTGATGGGTGTTAGGCCGGAGAGGGTACAAGAGGCGTTGAGAAGGGAAGTAAGCTTGATTATACAGAAGGAGATCAAAGATCCAAGATTAGGATTTACGACTATCACGAAAGTGGAAATATCCAAAGATTTAAAAAACGCACATATATATTACAGCGTCATGGATGAGAAAGACGCTATAAATACAAAGCACGCCCTTATGAGCGCCGAGGGTTATATAAAGAAATTGATAGGCGACAGACTCAAGATGAAGTTTATGCCGAATATCAAGTTTAAGGCTGATAAAACAATGGAACACAGCCGCCGCGTACTTGAGATTCTGGAAAAGATAAAAAGAGAGGATAAGAAAGATGGTAAAGAGTGAAATAATAGAGACGATAGAAAAGTATAACAAATACCTTATTGTGTCCCACGTAAACCCCGAAGGCGATTCACTGGGCAGCCAGTTTGCCCTAAAGGGGCTCCTCAGCAAACTGGGCAAAGAGAGCGTGATAGCCAACGAGGCCGAACCAGCGGAGCTGTACGAATTTCTCGATATCAATGACGACATCATTACAGATATTAAGAAAAAGATTGATTATAAAGCGATCATTGCATTGGACTGCCCCGTTATTAAGAGGGTCGGCAGGGCAAAGAAGTTTTTTAAGAAAGATAAGATTTTGATAAATATAGACCACCATATATCAAATACAAATTTTGGGGATGTGAACTGGGTCGAACCTTATACGAGTTCCTGCGGCGAGATGGTCTATGAATTATACAAGGCATTTAATGTGCCGATAGATTACAGGTCCGCGCTCTTTTTGTATGTCGCTATTATTACAGACACGGGAAGTTTTGCTTACGAAAATACATCTTCCAGGACGCATGCCATAGTCGCGGAATTAATAGATAGGGGATTAAAACCCAATCTTATCTATCAGAAGCTTTATGAGAATAGAACCGCATCGGAAGTCAAGCTCTTAAAGGATGCGCTTTCCACCATCAGGTTTGCTAAAGATGAAAAGATCGCTTATATGTACGTGACAAAGAGCATGCTCGACAGATATAATCTTGACCTGGATGTTACAGAGGGGTTTGTGAATTACGCCCGGTCTATAAACGGTGTTAAGGTGGCGATGATATTTTTGCAGAACCCGTCAAATGAGAAGCGGATAGGCATAAGTTTCAGGTCTAAGGGGGAAGTGGATGTAGATAAGCTTGCCTCGTTGTTCGGAGGCGGCGGACATAAGAACGCCTCCGGCTGTGTACTCAGCGGCGACCTTAAGAAGGTAATAAAGAAAGTGGTGGATACGGTTACCAGGAGCATATGAACCCCGTTAGACCTCTAGCGGGAAGTAAAACTCACGAGTTCTAATAGATAGGAGGTCTAACGGGGTGAACGGCATAGTTATAGTCGATAAACCCAGCGGCCTTACAAGCCACGATGTGGTCTTATTTTTTAGGCGCAGATTCAAGATAGAGAAGGTAGGACATGCGGGTACTTTAGACCCTATGGCTACGGGGGTCCTGGTCCTGCTTCTCGGCAAAGCGACAAAGCGCTCCGGTAATTTCATAACGGATGATAAAGAGTATGAAGGGACGATGAAATTCGGCGTAAGGACCGATACGCATGACAGAGAAGGAAAGGTCCTTCGCGCAATGGATAGCTCCGGCCTTACCGATAAAGCGGTAGAGGAGGCATTCAGTTCTTTTCGCGGTACTATTAACCAGGTCCCGCCTATGGTCTCGGCCGTAAGGCATGAAGGCAGAAAACTTTATGAATTGGCAAGAAAGGGCGTAGAGGTTGAGCGCAAACCCAGAAGGGTGACTATCTATGATCTTAAAGCCCAAAAGATAAGACTGCCCGAAGTATCTTTTACCGTGCATTGTTCCAAGGGGACATATATAAGAAAGCTCGCCGATGATATCGGCGAAAAACTCGGCTGCGGCGCGCATTTGACAAGTTTAAGAAGGACAAGGTCCGGAAGGTTTGGAATCGATGATTCTGTCTCTTTTGAGGAATTAAAGAAATTCGACAGCAAGATGCTCGAGGCCCGTGTAGAATTATGAAACTATACCACTCACTAAAGAGTGTAAAGAGACCTTCCTCCGGCAGCATTGTGGCGATAGGCGTATTCGACGGCCTCCATAAGGGCCACAGGCGCATAATAAATACGCTTCTTAAAAGGTCAAAGATAACCGGAAGAAAGAGTCTTATATTAACCTTCTATCCGCACCCCGCTTCGGTCCTCTATTCCAAAAACCCTGCCCCGCTTCTCATCTCCTTAAAGCATAGATTAAGGCTCCTAGAGGAGTTAGGAATAGATATAGCCGTAGTCATTGAGTTTACCGAGAAGTTTTCCAGGATGAAGCCGGAGAGATTCATGAGAGGTGTCTTGCAGAAGAGACTTGGTATGAAAGAGATGCTTGTGGGGGATGATTTCGTCTTTGGCAATAATGCGGCCGGCAATGTAGAATTCTTAAAGAGCCTTTCCGAAAAATACGGTTTTACGCTGACTAAAATAAGATTACTTAAATCAGAGAGAAGAATTATAAGCTCCACCTATATAAGATCCCTTATCATCAGGGGTAACCTGGCCAGGGCTTCAAGGTTATTAGGAAGGCCTGTCTCCATATTAGGCACTGTAAAAAAGGGGAGAAAGAAGGGCAGGCTGTTAGGGTATCCTACGGCCAACATAGATCCCCATCACGAAGCGATTCCTCCCAGCGGCGTCTACGCTGTTTATGTTTATTACAGGAAGAAAAAATACAAAGGCATATTGAATATAGGCGTTAGACCGACTTTTTATCCTGTGCGCTATCCGCCCGAACCCACGATAGAGGTTCATATATTCAATTTTAATAAGGATATTTACGGCAGAGATATAGAGATTATATTCGTAAAAAGGCTGCGGCCCGAGAAGAGATTTAAAGATAAGGAAGGCCTTATTAATAAGATAAAACTTGACGAAAGAAAAGCCCGTAACGCATTGAAAGAGATTTGATTTATTATAGAATATAGTATATACTAATATAATTAAAGCAATGAAGATCAATATAAGAAAGATATTATTTAAGAGACTGGGCAAGAAAGGCCTTACTTTCGCAGAGACCGTTATAGCTATTCTTATAGCGGCTATTTTGCTTGTGGGGTTCCTGCAGGCGTGCACTTCTTCTGCTCTTCTTCTGAGGAACATAAAATATAGAGTCAGGGCTGTCAATATAGCACAGGCCGAGATAGAGGATGTAACGGCCCTGGGCTATAGCGGTATCGACATGTCAGAATTCACAGGCGGAAAACAAGTGAATGTTATTATAGATGAAGGCGTTACGGCAGCTTCCGGCGATGACGTAATCGGCTTGATGACTACCACGGTTGAAGATGCCACATCGGGGCCTGACAACGGAAGGAAGATTGTGGTAGGTATCAGCTGGAGTATGCTAGGGCAGGCGAGAAGCGAGCTTCTGGAGACGGTAATATATGATTATCTGTAAGGAAAAGTATTTTATAAATAAGAGAGGCGGCTTTACTATACCAGAGGTCCTTTGCGCGTCCGTGATACTGCTCTTTGTATTAATGGCCGTCTTCTCCACCTATCTTATGCTGGCCCAGTATGTGACCGATACGACCGCGCAGGCCGGATTGCAGGGCAAGGCAAGGGTCGTTGTTGACAGGATAGCGCGGGATATAAGGCTGGCATCCGGCATAAGCTGCCCTTCCGCGGGGACAAGTATAACATTGACTTTTGATCCTGCGAAGATCGGCCAGACAGGCTCTTCGTGGAATACAAGATATAGGCTGGTCAGTGATGAAATCCTATATTCCTCTGACGGAACTGATGATTCCGAAATCTCAATCTTAGACAGCGTGAGCATAAATACGGGCGACGTGCTCTTTTTGTATGATGACACGAAAGAGACGGTTACAATAGATGTTAGGACGGAGAATACCCCTTTAAGCGGGACCATGCAGTCAACGCGTTTTACAACAGTAGTTCAATTGAGAAATGCGTCATAAAAAAGATAGCAATAGCAAAGGATATGCCTTAGTACTAACCTTGGCCTTTAGCGCCATATTCATTATTATGGTGGCAGGGGTGATGTCTCTGGTTAACGCCGAGATTAACATGGGGAGATATCACGCCGATTCCGCAAAGGCGTTCTTTCTGGCAGAGGCAGGCATAGAAAGGGTCATAGCGACTATAAGAGATGGCGGGACACCGTCCGCCAGTTTGGATTTTACTCTTTCACAGACCGGATTAAGCGATGACGCGACTCTGGACGCCGTTGTTATAACGATAACGTCTTCGACTATAGCGCCTAATACCTACCAGCTGACATCAACTGCCGCACTGGGCTCATCCACGCGCGTTGTAAAGGCAAATATAATGTATAACCCCCCCTCAAAAGTCTTTGATTACGCTTATTTCATAAACAATTGGGGCTGGCTGTACGGCGATACCATAACGATAAACGGCGATATACGGTCAAACGGAAGGTGCGATAACGGCGGCTACAACCCCGTGGTCGAGGGAGAGATTTACGCGGCACAGGGGATAGGCGGACAGGAGAATTATAGAGGTAAAGCCGGAACTGTGGTAGATGAGGAATATATATATCAGCACCCGAATTCACCCGTGGTGAGCATGCCTAATCTTCAGGATTTGAGCTATTATGAAACCGCGGCGGTGAGCGCCGAGAGCACCATATCCATAGGCGATACAGTTATAGTAAGCGCCGTATTCGGCGATGACGCGGGTGAGTGCGGGAATATAGTGTTAGTGGGTACCACGACTAACCCTGTTCATGTTGACGGCCCTGTTGTCGTGAGAGGGGATGTTGTGATTACAGGAACGATAACGGGACAGGGGACGGTCTATTCCGGAAGAAATGTCTATGTGGCCGGCGGCATAACCTACAGCAATCCCCCTGATAGCCCGCGCCCTTCTTCAGACGACCAGGGTGTAATAGACCAGTGGGTAGCCGATAATGAGAATAAGGATATAGTGGGATTCGCCGCTTCTGAAAATGTGGTCTTGGGTGATTACACGGGCACTACGGGAGGGCCTTGGTATGCGGATAACTGGCTCTTCTCTATGGGGAGTGAAGACGTAGGAGAGGATGGCATACCGGATACTTCTGATACAGGCGAAGGAGACGGCGTCTTTCAGAGCGCTTACGAAGATCTTGACGGGGACGGCATCTTTGATAATAACTATACATGGACAGACATACAGACGCAGGTCGACATAACAAGCTTCTATAATGTGCCGGGAGGCGTAACTGGCTTCGGGGATCTTGCGACCAATTATATCAGCAGCGTAGACGGCATATATTATACCAACCATGCCTTTGCTGGGAGAGTGGGATATGACGTGGTGGTCAACGGATCCATTATATCCAAAGACGAAGCGATAATATATAGAAATTATATTACTATGAATTATGACGAGAGGACAAACAGCAAATATAAATCTGACCCCAATTGGCTGATAGACCTGCAGTTGCCGTTCTCCGAAAGAGTCCGGGTCATAGGATGGTGGGAAGGATGAAGCTAAAAATAGAGACCGTCATTGTATCCGTCTTTGCCTTTTTTCTCTTAGTCCCAAGCAGCGCTTATGCGCTTAGGCCGCTGGGCACTAAGTCTGTAGATGCGGAATCGAAAAAGGTCGTCTCTCAAGAAGGGGCAGCCGAAGAGATATCGGCAAAAGATGTCAGTGGAATGAAGAGGCGGATAGCCGAAGAGATAGAGAAGACTAAAGAAGAGAAGAGGAAGATAATAGAGAAGGTAAAGAAGGAGGGACCACCCGCTGTAAGAAAAAGAAGACCATTCGAAGCAGTCGAAGGTGTTCGTTATACAGCAAGGCCTGAGCCGAAGATAATAGAGCCGACCCAGAGGCATAATGTATTAATCAAGGAAAGACCGTTTGTGGTGATCTTGACACTTCTTGCGTTAGCCGGTATAGCATACCTGCTCTACAGACTCATATTAAGAAGAATGAGCAAATAGGCCCGCCTTTTTTCTTGCGTATTTATCATATTTACATTTATCTTTACTTATGATATAATATGCACAAAATAATAACAAAAGAAGGGGTACGATGTTGGCTAAAGAGAAAAAGACAAAGGTTATAGAAGACTATAAAACCCATCCTAAGGATACGGGTTCTTGTAGTGTCCAGATAGCGCTTCTGACCGAAAGGATAAATAGCCTGACCACGCATTTTAAGACCCACAAGAAAGACCACCATTCCAGACAGGGGCTACTTAAACTGGTCAACCAGAGAAGGCGTCTTTTGGACTACTTGAAGAGATACGACGAAAACAAATACAAGGAACTCATCAAGAAGCTGGATATAAGGAAATAGCGATATCGTCATCGCTGTAAAGTATCAGCTCTCTAATGACGCTCTTGAGGTTCCCCTACACAAGAAAGGATGCTAAATGAATAAGCGTTTCGAGACTAAGATTGGCAATGAATCTCTTATAATAGAGACAGGAAAATACGCAAAGCAGGCGAATGGTTCTTGCACTGTCCAGCTTGGCGGTACTTTAGTATTGGTTACGTGCGTAACCTCAAAAAAACCGAGGGAAGGGATAGACTTCTTCCCCTTGACGGTTGAGTATCAGGAAAAGACATACGCGGCAGGCAAGATCCCGGGAGGATTTTTTAAGAGGGAAGGAAGGCCCAGTCAGAAAGAGATATTGACGGCCCGCCTTATCGATAGGCCTGTCAGACCGCTCTTTCCGAAAGGCTTCATTAACGAAGTGCAGGTGATGGCAATAGTGCTCTCTTATGATGGCCAGAACGATTCGGATATCTTGGCGCTTATAGGCGCATCGTGCGCTCTCTCTATTTCCAGCATACCTTTTAACGGCCCTATCGGAGCGGTAAGGGTAGGCAGGATAAATAACGAGTTTGTGATAAATCCGACGTTTAGCCAGTTAGATGAATCTGCGCTTGATCTGGTTGTGACCGTGACAAAAGACGGCGTTATCATGCTGGAAGGAAACTCAAGCGAGCTTAAGGAAGAGATTATATACGAAGCGGTAAATTTCGCTTATAAACAGTCAAAGGCGGTAATCGCTTTTATAGACGGCATTGTAAAGGAATGCGGCAGGAAGAAGATTACGCCGGAGCTTAAGGAGATCGATCCGGACCTGCAGGCTCAAGTTGAAAAATTAGCGTCCGCCGAGCTCGACAGGATAAACGGCATGAATGCCAAAGAAGAACGCATAGAGACATTCGATATCCTGGCGAAAGAGATAGTATCTAAGCTGGTAACAGAGGATGGGCCGCATGAGGAGAGCGATGTAAAAAAAGCGCTCTCTAAAGTAGAGAAAGAGAAGGTAAGACAGCTTATATTAAAAGATAAGAGACGTGTGGATGGAAGGGGTTTTACCGATGTAAGGTCTATATCCTGCGAGACAGGGATACTGCCTCGAACACATGGTTCGGGGCTCTTTACAAGAGGCGAGACGCAGAGCATTGCGGTGACGACCCTGGGCACAAGCGCCGATGAGCAGATGATAGACGCGCTTAAAGGCAAGGCCTATAAAAGTTTTATGCTCCATTATAATTTTCCTCCGTTTAGCGTGGGAGAGGTAAGGCCTGTGAGAGGTCCCGGAAGGCGGGAGATAGGGCACGGCGCATTGGCGGAGAGGGCCCTTAAGGCCGTAATGCCTTCCAATGAGGACTTTCCCTATACCATAAGACTGGTCTCTGATATATTGGAATCTAACGGCTCTTCCAGCATGGCGACGGTATGTGCGGGAACACTCTCTCTTATGGATGCGGGCGTTCCTATAAAGGCGCCTGTCAGCGGGATAGCGCTCGGGCTTGTTAAGGAGAATGACAAAGAGATTATCCTGACGGATATCGGCGGTGTCGAGGACCATTATGGCGATATGGATTTTAAGGTGGCCGGCACAAAAGAAGGCGTTACGGCCATCCAGATGGACCTTAAGATAGGGGGCATATCTCTGGATTTGGTAAAGAAGGCTCTTAGCCAGGCGCATGATGCGCGATTGGTTATATTGGATGAGATGAAGAGCGTAATCTCAAAGCCTAAAGAGTCTATCTCTGAATACGCGCCGAAAATTGTAGTGCTGCGCATAAATCCTGATAAGATAGGAGAACTTATAGGCCCCGGCGGTAAGAATATAAAGCGTATAACAGCGGAGACAGGCGCGACTATAGACATAGAAGATGACGGCACCGTCCAGATAGGCGCAATAGACACGGTTGCCTGCGATAAGGCGGTTGAGGCGGTAAAGAGGATTACGCAGGGTGTCGAGGTTGGTAAGATATATCTTGGGAAGGTTAAAAGAATTATGGAGTTCGGCGCCTTTTGCGAAGTTCTTCCGGGGAAGGAAGGCCTTATCCGCATATCAGAGCTTGCCAATAAATTTGTTAAGAAGGTAGAGGATGAGGTAAAGGTCGGCCAGGAATTTCCCGTTAAGGTAATAGAGATAGACCCTCAAGGCAGGATTAATTTGAGCAAGAAGCAGGCTGTCGATAAAAAAGAAGGGCAAGATGAGAGTCATCACGAAAAGCACAAAAGATTGGATCACAAAGATAAAGGTAAACATTAAGAGAAAGGATGATTGCGGGGATCTGCCGCTGCCCGCTTATGCGACGGAAGGCTCGAGTGGCATGGATCTCTATGCGGACGTAAAAGGTCAGCCGGTCATCAGGCCCGGCGATATAAAACTGGTATCTTGCGGCGTATATCTATCTATTCCGCATGGGTATGAAGCAGAGATTAGGCCGAGGAGTGGATTGGCGTTAAGGCACGGGATTACTCTGGTCAATACTCCCGGAACGATAGACTCAGATTATAGAGGGCTCGTAAGCGTTATACTGACGAATTTAGGCAGGGAAGATTTTATAGTCAAGCGCGGCGACAGAATAGCGCAGATGGTCTTTAAGAAGATTGCGGTAGCCGAGCTTGTAGTCATAGATGAGTTGGATGAGACTGTAAGGTCCGCCGGTGGATTCGGCCATACGGGTATATAAAATACAATGTCTATTATTGAATCTATTCTTTGGGGGGCCTTGCAGGGGCTGACAGAGTTTATACCGGTAAGCAGCTCCGGGCACCTTGTCGTTATACCTCATATCCTTGGCGTAGCTGCGCCGAATTTAGTATTCAACATAGCCGTACATGCAGGTACTCTGCTTGCGGTTATCATATATTTTAGAAAGGATATACCAAAGCTCTTTACGGCTAAGAAGAGGCTGGGGCTTTTGGTTCTTCTCGCGACTATACCGGTATTTATTTGCGGGTTTTTATTCGCAGACAAGATTAAAGGATTCTTCGGATATTCGAGGTATCTGGGATGGTTCTTTGTTATAAATGGGTGCATGCTTCTTTTTTTGCATCTAAAATTGCGCAACAGGCTTAATATGGCATCGGCGAACTCAAACTCGACACCGAATATATGGCAGGCGCTTATAATCGGCGTTGTTCAGTCTCTCGCGCTCTTTCCCGGAATATCCAGAAGCGGCATTACTATCACAACGGGTGTATTCACGGGCCTTGATAGAGAGGATGCATATAAGTTTTCATTTTTGTTATTTATACCGGCAGCGTTACTGGCTTTTCTATTCAGCATCAAAGAGGCAGCGATAGAAGGCGGTTTTAATATAACTCTGTTGATAGGTGCTCTATTCAGCGCGTTATTTGGATTATTGGCGTTAAAGGCCCTCTTTTTTCTCCTTAAAAGGGCCAGATTGTATCTTTTCGGCTTTTATTGCATAGCCGTTGGATTATTGGCGATTTACGTCTTTTAATCTCCTTAATCTAACCAGGTTAGATTAACCTGGTTAGAGGTTGGAAAGTGCGATATGAAAGAAGAGAGAATAAATGAGATATGGGCGATATTCCTCCTTGCGGTCACGATACTTCTCTTTGTAAGTCTCTTCAGCTTTGATCCCACCGATCTGTCTTTTTATACATCGAATCCAAATGTCCCTGTTAAGAATTTTACCGGGATGGCAGGCGCGTACCTGGCAGGGGTTCTCATGTTTACCATAGGAAGGGCGAGTTTTGTAATACCCTTCATTACTCTTAGCTGGGCGGTGGGCAGGTTCATAGGAAGGATACCGGAGAAGTCCTATCTCAAGGCACTCGGCGCGGTAGTCCTCACTATAGCGACAAGCTCGTTT
>JADHWH010000016.1 GCA_016783555.1 Candidatus Omnitrophota bacterium
TGGACCTCTTTGACGAACAAGGTGGATACAAAGAGTCTCTGATCCGCTGGATCAAAATGATAAAATTGGATGATCTTAAAAAGACCTTAATTGATTGAAGTCCGACTTCAATCAATTTGCTTGTCTCTGTTTTTGCAGGGATTTGAATAGCCTTATTATCTTCTCACGCAGCTGGGAATATTCTCTCTCTTTTAATATGAGGTCGGCCAGATCCTTATTCTCGAACATGCCTACTTGGCCTTTATTGTTACGCAGGGCAAAGATATAGCGCCCGGCATATTTATGGCGGTGGGTGGCGGTAAGCGCTAATGCAAAATTATTCTTATCAAAGAGACCGTCATTGTCCTCAACAACTATGCTTAACAGGAAATGCTTCCTGATTAACATCGGGATGGCATTGTTAACCAAGAAAGTTGAGTTGGGATTTTGCTCATCTATAAACGGCAGGTTTTTCATCTTCTCAAAAAAGTGGTAGTCCTCAAAATGTTCAATGCTTCCATATCTACGGAGTGAAGGATCCAGAATATATATCTCATTAATACGGGGAAAACGGCCGGTGATGCGCAGGATAAAGTGTGACGATCGAGGACCTAAAAAATAACCGGATTCGGCAGCGCGGACAAATTCGACCAGATACCCATCACCAAATAGAGGTTGAATCTCTTGATACACATAGGCGGCCAATTGGCCGCATAAGCCGTAGCGCCCTTCCGCTAAAATAATGCTTCCCTTTTCATTAAATCGGTGAATATTGTGCAGGCACCAGCTCCTTTTGTCGAAATCTAAGCTTATCCACACCTCCGGCCGCACAAAATCAGAAATAGCAGAATAGCGTAGAGGCTTTATAATTCTCTTCACCTCTTTATAGTAAGGGGCTGTGCTCTCAATCTTGGAGATGCCTAAGCCCAAAGTATCTCTAAACAAGCGCCAGCCAACAAAAGAGATCGCTACTATTAATATAATTAAAACAAAAGTAGTGCGACGATAAAAACGCAGCCTACTTCTTAAATTTGCAAGCCGCTCAACAATTTTTATTTTAGGCTTCTGTGGCTGTTCCTGGGGTTTCTGTGGCTCTTCCTGCGGTTTTACACTAGGCGTTTCTTCCATTTGTGTAAATCCTATTTCTTCTCCTTTTTACCCTATTCTTCCCATCTGATTAAAGAATATACTACTCCGCTCCTTTTGTCAAGTGGGTATGACTTGCATTTAGGGGAAAATGAGGTATACTTCTTTTTGTGAATATGGCAAGGATTATACTCATCTTATTAACTATTATATCGATATCCCTTATAGGATCCCGGCAGGTATCCGCCCAGGACAGCGAACAGAAGCTGCCGCCCGGTATAAGCGAGTTGCCCCCCGGCATGGAGGTCATAAACATAGGGAGCGCCAACGTCATAGCGCCAATAGGCAGCAAGGTAAATAAGGAGGGTACCGTAATAATCGTTGAGCCCATTGAGCAATACGCCGGGAGGAGGTTCCTTGATATGGAGGGCCGATTATCCAGCATAGACTTAAGGCTCAATGAGCTTGCCGACAATTTAGAGAAGCTTAGAAAATCTATGGAAAGACTCGATAGTGAGAAGGCGTCGAAAGCAGAGCTAAAAAAAGAGATATTAAGCGAGGCGCAAAAAAAAGAGATAGCGCAAGGGGCCGCTGAAAACCGTCTTGCCGCGTTGGAGACAAGACAGAGGAGTATAGGCAAAGAATTAAACAACTTGAAAGACGTCGTTTCGAAAACTCTCGAGATACTTGCGGCGGACTTGGAAGAGGTTAAGGAGGATGATAAAAAGAAAGAGGATGTCGAGTCTATCTTCTATTACGAATATAAAAACAAGCCTGAATCGGAAGAATAGTGCGATATTAAAAAAAGGAGGCAGCTCTATGAGAAAGATTATAGCATTACTACTGGTCTTCTTTATAGCCCTTATGTATGTGTCGCCCGGCGCGTATGCGCAAGAGGATAAAAAGGGGCACTTGAGAGGTGAGATCAAAAGACATAGAAGGGCGATAGAGGACCTCAAAGCCCAATTAAAGGCTATGGGTGAATATGCCCCTCCCGAGGCAGAAGGTTATGACGAAGGCTATGCTGACGAGGGAACCTACTCTGACGAAGGCTATGCTGACGAGGGATCCTATGGAGAAGCTTATGACACATCTGCTCCCGAAGTCGTATCCGGAGGAGATGCTACTTTACAGCCTCCACCCCTTCCAGGAAAACGTCCGCATATAGGCAAAGGTCCGCGTCCAGGAAAAGGTCCGCGTCCGGGAAAACGTCCGCATATAGGCAAAGGTCCGCGTCCGGGAAAAGGTCCACACCTAGGCAAAGGTAAACGTCCAGGTAAAGGTCCGCATGTAGGCAAAGGTAAACGTCCGGGAAAAGGTCCGCATGCCGGTAAAGGTCCGCATATAGGCAAAGGGCGCGGTCCCGCTAAAGGAAAAGGCGCTGCCATCGGTCCGAAGAAAGGTCCAGGCCCGGGTAAGGGCAAGGGTAAGGGCGTAAAAAAAGGTGGGGCTAAGAAAGCCGGCGGAAGAAAAGGCGGCGCTAAAAAAGGCGGCGGTGGCAAACGCGGAGGCGGCGGCAGAAGAAGATAAGATTTTTATACTAAGCGCTTCTTTCTCCTTAAAAATGCTCCAAATGCCAGCCCTGAGCCGAATAATAGTGTTGTCACCGGCTCTGGTATAACATCTCCTCCATTAGTGTGATCACCGGTCAATTTAAAATCATCCAGGTGGACATAGTCTTTTGAAGTGCCACAAGAATTATTATAGAGAGAAAATTTTACATCTACCGAGCTATTGTTGGCCGATGAGGGCAACACCCAATTCTTAAACTCCCAGCTGCTGCCATAGTTGAGCGTCTCAAGAATATTCCAGGCGGGATCCCCTGTCTTTCTCCATGCCATCGTAAAGATATCACCGCTGCTGTCCCCAAAACTCTCTGGCCTCCGATATACTGAAAAACCTATATTATTATAGCCTACGGTCGATATCGACCTCCATATTGACGCAACTATCTTTGGATTCGCCTTTAACGTAGCTGCCGGGTCGCCGCTTGGCGCAGGACTGCTTTCATTATTATTGGTAAAAACTTCGCCTTCCGTGCCCCAGCCGGATATCGCGTTGAACTCGTCAAGGAATATGGTAACCGACGCCTCGGCCTGTGTTGCATATAGGGCCGCGAATAGAATAATTGACGCACACATAACCTTTCTTAACACTTCTTTTCTCCCTACTTTTTTACTAACTTTACGATTCTTTTCTAGACTATGGTTTTCTTTCTCCTCAGATATCCCGCGAATATAAGACCTGAGCCGAATAATAGTGTTGTCACCGGCTCTGGTATAACATCTCCCCCATTAGTGTGATCACCGGTCAATTTAAAATCATCTATATAGGCATAATCTTTTGAGGAGTGACAGCCATCGTCGCCATTATATAGAGAGAATTTTACATCTACCGAACCATTGCTGGCCGCTGACGGTAATACCCAATTCTTATACTGCCAGGAACTATTATAGTCGAGCGTCTCAAGAATATTCCAGGCGGTCTCTCCTGTCTTTTTCCATGCTATAGTAAAAAGATCGTTGTTGTCATCCCCCAAGCTCTTCGTCTTTCGATACAGAGATAAACCTATATTATTATAGCCGGCTGTCGATATCGTCCTCCACATGGATGAAGTTGCTTCATTGTATGACTTCAATTTAGCCACATCGTCGCCGCTTGGGGCCGGGCTGCTTTGGTCATCAGCTGAAACATTGCCCTGTGTAGACCAGCCGGATATTGTGTTGAACTCGTCAAGGAATATGGTAACCGACGCCTCGGCCTGGGCTGCATATAAGCACGCAAACACAAAAATTGACACACAGATTAACTTTCTTAACATCTTCTTTTCCCCTCCTAATTTTTAAAACCTTGCAGTTTTTGTCTTTGATTTATCTTACTATATTATATTAAAGCAAAATGTGTGCCAATATAGAAAATTTTGTATCTTTTTTCAAGAACTACGGCGCATAACACCTTTTTATTAAAGAGGTTACGGGAGGAAATTTTTACATTACCATGACATACCAGGAAAGAGTATGACAAGCAGTGATAGGTGATATTAAAAAATAGACATTTCTTGCGGGGTGTTGAAACATGTGGACATTTTTATTTTACAGGGGCGAGGGCAACGCTGGCAAAGTTGACAAGCTTCTTGATAAGCGCTATATCTCTTTTGGAAAATTCCTTCTCTTTCCTGACCATGTTTAAGTTTATAACGCCATAGACATCTTGATCATCGGCTTTATTAAAAGGGACTATCATCGAGGCCTTGATGTATTTTCGCATCATCTTATTAGCAAGGCCGTTTTTGTTTCTGTCTTTGGGAAGTATTATAGGCTCGGCCATCGCCGCCGCCACGCCGGCTATCCCCTCCCCCATCTTAACGTTCGCGTTGTTTACTATTCTTTCATCCAATTTGGATGCCGCCTTTATGTGGAGCTCTCTGGTCGCCTTATCTACCGTCATAACAGACCCTGAATCCGCCTCAAGCGCTATGATACACGTATTAAGAAGAGAACTCAAAATCTTTTCCTCGTAAACTTTGGAAAAAAGCGGGTCTATCTCCACCACATCGCGGCCGATCTCCCCAAGCCTCCTTTTGTGGTATTCCGTCTGCACCATCCGCGCGAAGACATGACGGAGCAGTTTTATAACGGCGCGTATCCTGTTATATGAGAAGACGTTTATCTCTATAAGGGCGTCTATAAGCTCTTCGGGTTTTAATCCTGCCTTGATCGCTTCTTTTTCGTATACAGACTCTTCTTTTCTCTTGTTCAGGATCACCGGCCCTATACATATATAGGCGGCTACCCTGCTGCCGAATATCCTTATAGGAAGCACAAATAGATCGAGCCCGAAGACACATTTAAAATTGGCTTCTTCTTTTACATCGAGTTTATTATGAAAATCCGGAAGACAATCTCCGCAATGCACGGATTTTTTGGAGGGATTGGGGCAGGTATTGGAACAGAGCCCTGAAGGGCCGCTTATCCGCGTAAGCTTTTTGCCGTCAGGGTCTATTGTGCAGAGCGTTACGCCTACAATCTCCGAAAAAGAATCTTGAATCCATTGCCACTCATCAAGATTAACTAGGTTATTTAAGTCGAGCCCATTTCGATACATGAAATATATATTAATCCTTAATTAAATTATTGACCGCTAACCCTGCGAGATTAGATTGTACTTACGCAATTTATTATAAAGTGTCGTCCTGTTTATGCCCAGTTTCTTAGCGGCCTTCTTCTTATTCCAACCAACCTCCTTCAAGATTCTAAGTATATGGCCCTTCTCCGGCTCTCTTAAGATATCCTTCAATAAATTTAAAGCGCTTGCGGAGACATTCGCCATGGTCTTACTTATGAGTATCTCGGGAAGATCGTCTTTATTTATCACGCCGTCTGTATCCAATATGACGGCGCGTTCTATAATATTCTCAAGCTCCCTTATATTGCCGGGCCAATGGTAGTTCTTAAGGACTTCGATGACGCCTCCGTCCATGCCCTTTAACTTCTTATGGTTCTCTTTAGAGTATAGATTTACAAAATGCTCCAAAAGAGACGGCAGGTCTTCTTTTCTCTCTCTTAAGGGCGGCAGGACAATCGATATAACATTGAGCCTGTAGTAAAGGTCTTCCCTGAACTTTTTTTCGCTAACGAGCTTCTCTAAGTCCTGGTTCGTCGCCGCTACAATGCGCGCGTCTACCTTTACGGTTCTATGATCCCCCACCCTCTCAAACTCTTTCTGCTGGATTATCCTTAAAAGCTTCACCTGCAGATCAGGCGTCAGCGAGTCGATATCATCAAGCAGTATAGTGCCTCCGTGCGCCAGCTCGAACCGCCCCTTCCTGTCGGCTATGGCGCCCGTAAAAGCGCCTTTGGTATGGCCGAATAGTTCGCTCTCCACAATATCCCGCGGAAGCGCCCCGCAGGAGACCTCCACAAAAGGCTTGTTGCACCTCTTCTTATCCGCCTTATGTATGGAATGGGCCAGGAGCCTCTTTCCCGTTCCGCTCTCTCCCCGTATCAATATGGTCGTCTTCGCGTTTGCTATGCGTTCAACGACCGAATAAATCTCGTTTAACTTGTCGCTCTTTCCTATAATACCGTGGAATGAATCATCGCTCTTTTTAGAAAGCTTCTTAAAAGGACCGCCATGCGTCTTCTTCCGCGGCAGGTTCAGAAGCGCCCTCTCTATAACGGAGATGATCTTTTCGTCCTCAACGGGCCTTACAAGATAATCAAAGGCCCCGAGCTTTATGGACCTTACCGCAAAATCAAGGTTCCCGTAAGAAGTGAGTATAATAACCTCGCCCGAGTCCAGCTTATCTTTTAAGTCCTTTACAAGCTCAACATCATCCTCTTTGTTTAAATCTGTAAGGACAATCTGGTAGGGTTTTTCAGATATGCATTCCAAGGCTTCTTCTGTCTCGCTGGCTATATCTACCTTGTAACCCGCGCGGCAGAGTATTTCGTAAAGGGATTTCTGTACAAGCAGCTCAAAGTTTACCAGTAGAATCTGTGAACCATCCATGCTATTGACTCTCCTTAAAGCCAAAAAAACGCTCTATCTTGCTGTCTTTTAACAGGATAGAACGCCCCACCCCCAATCTTCCTGCAGTTACTGTAGCTATTAGTATATAATAATATCATATGAATGTCAACTGATTTATTCAATCTCTTCCTGTGTAATCCTGGCAAATTCTGTCTCCATCTTTTTGGCGTATCTGTTCAGCTGGCATAGGAGCGAGGAGAGTTTTCTTATGCCTGACTTCGATTCCAGCAAAAACTGCCTGTGCTGAGAATCCTCCTCAACATGCTGCAGCGACAAATTTATAAAGCGGTTTACGGCGTCCAGCGGGTCATAAAGCCTGTTTAAGATAGTCATAGACAACCTGCCCATAGAGGCAAACCGGCTATACTTACCTGCCGACCCCCTGGGCCGGCTATTCTTAAAACCCTTCTTTCTCTTTTTGTTATTGCGTGGTCTGCTGTTTGGCTTCATTTGCTCTCTTTATCTTGTTGTGTAATAACTTCTTAAATTCGGCGTCCTCGGTATTTTTTATTAAATACTCATATATCTTTACGGCCTTGTCTGCGTCCTTCAGCTTCTTTACAAATATCAGCTCTATAAGGGGTATCTGCTGCGCCTGTACCAGCGGCGTAGGATAGTCGTATATATTGGCCTCCACGATACTGCCGGCCTCTTCATACTTTTCTGTTTCTATGTATGAGCGTATAAGGTAGGTTGAGGAACTATATCCGAGCATTGTGCCTCTGTTCTCTTCGCACAATCTCTTATAAAGGGCTATCGCGTCTTCGTATTTCTTTAGGGTCTCCGCCATATTGCCGTAACCCTTGCACCGCTGGGCTATATAGAGCGCTGACTGAAGGCCTATGGGTGTATGGTGATATTCATCCCGCAGGATCTCATACTCTTTTACCGCGTTATGCCATTCTCCCTTCTTCTCATATGCCATGCCCTTTAAAAAGTAGGCCTTGCTCAAAAGCGATACCCCGCTAGCCTCATGCTCCGACAAAAAAGCACCAATAATCGCTACGGCATCCTCGTATCTTTTTTCCGTGATGTAGAATTCCGCGAGCGCCATATATGAATGTCTTGCGAGCTCCGAATCCGGGTGCCCCCGCATTATCTTCTGCAAATCGCGCTCCACGGAGACGGACATAGCAGGAGGGGTGGCATCAGGGTTTTTCATTATCTCGCTATGTGTACTCTTTGCCCGGTAAAATAACTTCTCCGCCATATAATCCTTATCCGTAAAGAGGAAGAAGAGAACGAGGAAAGATATCAATATAGCCGATGCGAGATAAAGCGCAAATCGTTTCATCCTTAACTATCCTTCTTTGTTGTCTTTAATAAAAACTCTGTCGCGCATATAACCACAAAACAATCTACAAACATAGATACTATTATGCCGGCGGCGGTTATTATGAGTATGACCTCCGGGAATACCAGCTTGGCCAGCCTGGCCGAATTGGCCTTCATGATAAAGACAGGCAGGTATACCAGATACGGCACAATTATAAGCGGAAATATATAGGAAAAATTGCGCAGGCCCATGGAAACGCTCTTAACAATCGCCTTCCACAACGTACCTCCCCGAATAACTATAATAGGAATAACAAGCAGTAAGAAGACATGCAAAACCACAATCGTCAAAAATAGCGCCATCGGCATAAAGAAAGTCGTGGCGGCAGGCACTGTCCCGGGAACCGCCTCCGGCAGGCGGCTCGCAAGCAGCTTATAAAATAGAGAGAATACAAATGCATTGCCTCTCTTCGCCAGATAGACAGCCAGAGTGGCTATAACGCCGTATATAAGAAACGTGGTATACCGCTTGCCGTTATCTCTTATTATATCCCCTGTATCGAAAGATGAGTCTTCTTTAGCGCGCTTAATGATCTCTACACAGACCGCCGTAAGAAAGATGCCCGCTGTGATATAAATCAGCGTGCTCGCGTAAGCGAAGAGCTTCGGTAGCAGGATGAGCTCCGCCGGATAGTGAGTAAATCCGGCCCCGAAGAACTTCCTGATGAGGGGATCAGCGATAAATGAAAGCGGCCTCCTTGAAGAAAAGTAGAGCAATTCAAGGAATAGCCCCTGTATAAGGGCGAGGACCAAAAAAGGCATTAAGACAATAGGTCTTGCGGCAAGAAGCTCAAGCGCCGCAGACCAGTTTGACTTAAGGCCGAATCTGGGTTCTTTATTGATAGATATCATTATATTATAATTTTGATATAGAACAGAAAAATCATAATACTGCCGGTCTAATCCTCTTTAATAAGTAGGCATATTATATCACCCAGCGAGGAAAAAGACAAATAACAATTTCCTGTCTTCCCCATAACAATCATGATATGAGCAATACGAGCATACTCCGGCAGTTAAGATATAGCCCTTCTCCTATTATAGGATAAGACAAAGGGCTACACCCTAAACCTTAAACTTCTTGACCATCCTGCCGGCAAAACCGATCAGGCCTATGCCCAAAAGCAGCATGCTGGATGGTTCCGGGATAGTCGTGTTCCATCCGCTATCCGGCACCAAATCCTCTGCGGCAATCGCTCCGTTATCCATCTTCGTCCATGTCTGAAAGCCTCCCACAGGAAAGCTTGAGAACATGCTGGCCGGGATAAACCACTCTATCACAGACCCCATTGCCCATTGCGGAGTACCCGCTACAGGGTTTCCTGCCCCATCGAGGACAGTAAGAGTATTTACTCCACCCACCTTCTTGAAGAATATCTCCCTGTCATTACCATCGATTATACCGTTCATGTTGATATCGATTAATGTCTGGTAAAACGGAGTGGTGGATCCCGCCTCAGGATAATTACCGAGAGTCGGGGTACCAAAGAGGTCGATACCTATGTAAAGACCGTCATTGGCGTCACCGTTATTCTCAAGTATCATACCGAGCTTAAAGATATCATAGTTGTCGTTAAGGCCGGCTTCGTTAGGATCGGTCGCCGATATTATAAGGCTAGTCCACTCTCCGGTATCCGCGCCGTCAATATTGGCCGTCGTGATAGCGAACGCGTTTCCAGCTAACAATATGGCTGACACAACCATCGCCATTAAATACAATTTCTTCAAATTATTCACCTCCTTCCATTATATATTTTATTCATCAAAACTATCTTGCGCCCTTGCCCATAGCCGCTACGACTATGGTCCTTAAGAGTATGCGCAAGTCTACCATAAGGCACATCTTCCTTATATATAAGAGATCGTATTTGATCTTCTTTTTGACATCCTCGATCGTCTCGTCATACTTATGCCATACCTGGGCCAGGCCGGTAATGCCCGGCTTTACATCAAGCCTTTTACTATAATCTTTGATATCCTCGCTGAGCCTTTCCGCGAAAACAGGCCTCTCGGGCCTCGGGCCCACAATACTCATCTCTCCTTTTAGCACGTTGATTAACTGAGGGAGCTCGTCAATATGGAGCCTGCGTATGATCTTCCCGAATTTAATCAGCCGCGGGTCGTTCTCTTTTGCCCAGACAGGGCCGGTCTCTCTCTCCGCGTCCAGCTGCATGGTCCTGAGCTTATACATAACAAAGACGTTTCCGCCCCATCCTACTCTCTCCTGCTTAAAAAGCGCCGGTCCCGGAGAGACTATCTTTATAAAAACCATGGCAAGGAGAATAACGGGAAACGATATTATAAGGCCGAACGTGCTTACCGCAATGTCAAAAATCCTCTTAAATTCCTGAAATCTCCTCCTCGCGAATCTGACTATCCATCCGCACAGGCCCGTAGAGACTATGGCCATGCTGCTTGCCTCTGGGGCATCGATATGGTGCCCTGAATCGCCCTGGGCGTAACAGAAGCCTATCAGGAATAATACCATCAATACCGTAAAGACAAAGAGCCCCAAAAAGTATGTCGCGCTCTTTATCTCTACTTTTCTTAAACTGTCCTTAATTGTCTTTTTTATTAATCTCTTCTGCATCGTCTTTTATCTTCTATACAATATATATAAGCAGAAGTTATGCCAGAAGGCGGGATAACTGGAAAAATTTAAAAATTTCGTTATTTTTATCTTATTATAAATAAAGGAGTTACGAAAAGGAAGATGACTTAAGGCGTGATTGTCTATGTCTCACTATGACAATCACTGTTAGGCGATTTTTATTATTTAGACATTACTTGAAGGGTGTGTTGAAAAATAGGGACAGGTCCCTCAATTGCAATCTATCGAGGGACCTGTCCCTATTTTTTTGTCCCTATTTTCATTATCACATGTTGTTTATTCTGCTTATAAGGAAATTCTTAAGGGCCTTGTTTTCGGTCTTTGCGATAATATTTTTAAAGATCCTCACCGTCTCATGCGGTCTATTGAGCTTCTCGGTAAATACAAGCTCTATACGCGATATCTGCTGCGGCTCAAAATGCGTGGGGTAATTAAGGATCACATTCTTTATAATGCGCCCTGCGTTTTCGTACTCTTCAAGGAGGATATATGTCATCACAAGGAGATCGGAGGCCATATATCCAATCCAGGTATTCTCGTTTTTTTCTCTTTTATCTTTGTAAAACCCTACGGCCTTTCTGCATAGTTCCTGCGCCTCCGCTTCGTTTCCGGCATTTTTGTTATACTGCGCGATATAGAGCGGCACTTGAAGCCCGAGGTATGTATCGCCATAATTATACTGAAGGTATTCCAGCTCCCTAAATGCCTTATCCCATCTCTCTTTTAACTCGTAGCTCTTTGCCTTGATAAAACGCGCCTTGCTGACCAGGCCCCTATCTTTTTTGTATCTTTTTACAATCTTATCCGAAACCGCTGCCGCGTCGCTGTATCTTTCATTCTGCATGTACATGGCCGCGAGGCTTATGTGCGCCTGCTTGGCGGACTCGCCGCCGGGGAAGCGCCTTATTATCTCCTTTAATTTACTCTCGACCTGCCTCTGCGTGCCCAGCACGGTCTCGGTAGGGTTAAGAGGGACGCCTTGATTGACTGTAGTCGCGTCGAAGAGCATCCTCTCGGCCGTAAACTCACTTCCGATATTAAGAAACGAGAGCATCGCGAATATCGAAAAGAGCGTGACAATACTTAAGAATATTATCTTTCTTGTAGAGTACATCTTAATCACCCCTCTTTAGTTAGTCTCTCTTTGTCCAATAAAAACCGCGTAATACAAATAGTGGTATAGCACTCAACGAGCTTTATGATGACTATGCCGCCGAGAGTGACGAAAAACACCATCTCTACAAACGTCGCCTCCATCAGCTCTTTGTAAAATATCTTTACCAAAAGTACCGGCGAGCATATTAGATACGGCACCAAGAGCAGCGTGAATATCGCAAAGAAGTTTAACAATCCTTTAAAAGCGCTCTCCCCAAGGGCCTTTATAAACGGCTTCTTCTTGATCACTATTATAGGTATCGTCAATATCAAAAATGCGTAAAAAGCTATGCGCAGTACAAGAAGCGACAGCGCTGAAATAAAAGGCATCATATCCCACGCTATCTGGGGAAGATGCCTTGAAAAATACCTTAGGACCTTACCAAACCCAAAGGCATGAAGATTCCTCACCAGGACACCTACCAGCACTATCAGTATAGCGTAAACGAGACAGGGCCCGTACCTGCGAAGCGCCTCTTCGAGCATACTCCTCGTCTTTAACGGCGTTTGAGCGTCTACCTTGCCGACAAGATCAATAGTGACGGCGGATAGAAAGACGCCTATCGCGGCAAATATAAGAAGGTTCGCGTAGTAGTAAAGCGTGGGCATGATAAAGAGATTCGCGGGGTAATGTAGAAATACCTCGCCGAAAAACTTCTTTATAAGCGGATTGGTGATGTGCATAAAAGGCGTACCCGTCGAAAAATATATAAATATCAGCGCTAGTATCTCAAGGAAGCCCCAGATGATAAACGGGACCGTAACAAAAGATTTTTTTGTCATCAAGTCGAATGAATCTATCCAGTTTCTTACGATATTGTATCTCATGCGTTAACCCTTTCTCATATTTTCCATTATCACAATAACCTCTTCCATAAAAGACTTGAGAGTCTCGAGCGTCTCTTCCTCATTATCCGAAACCCGCGTCGATACCTTGATTGTGGCGCCGCCCTTATTCTTCGCGAAAAGCTGGTTTATGGTAAAGAGCGCCTGCTGGAGATAGTAATTAAAGGTATAGGTCCTTCCGGTCTTGTAGCAGTAAAGCGAGATATCCCTCGCGCCTTTTTTCTCAAGATATAATTTATTGCATTTAAAGACGCCGTAAGGCGACTTTATATCCTCGTATATCTTCTCCACCATATTTACACCGCTTCCGATAAGGCAGACTTCCGGGGGATGAAAGACGGATCTGTTTGTCTCGGAGTATATTATAAAAAGATATATCTTCTCATCCCTGTCGTTTTTGTATTCTCTTACGATTAAATTCCGGGTCTCAAGGATGCGGTATTCGTTTTCCGTGATATCCAGGTCCTCGCCTTCCCAGTCTCTTATCGTGTGCGGGAAATCTTTTATCTCTACCGAATCCACGGCCTCTCTCTGCCTGGAATAGAGCCCAAACGAAAAGACGCTTGTGATAGACAAAGCGGCGACAACTGCGATGTATCCTACCGTAGACTTATTTACCGATCTCACCATCTTTTATTCCCTTCTCAAGAACCCTGCTTACCGCGTAAAGGCCCGCAAAGGCGATGCCGAACATCATAAACCCGGAGAAATCATGGAAAAACCCCATAGCGATCTTCTCTCCGTAAAGGTCATTTACGGTAGCGAGCATCGTGACCCTTACAATGTTCGTCAGAATCGCTATCGGCACCGATGACATAAAAAGAAGTGTCTTTCTTAAGTAAGAGACCTTTACGGCAAATGAAAAGAGCGCGCCAAGGGTCAAAAGCGATATAAGCGAACGCAGGCCGCTGCACGGCGCCTCAATGGCTACATGCGAACTGGGCATTATTATGAGATTGCCGTCCCTGGCCGAAGGAAAACCTATCCTGTTAAGGACAAACGTCGCCGCCTCGGCCACTATCAGCTTTAGTTTGACGGTGATGTTGCTCACAAGCACGAGAGGAAGCGGTATCATAGCCAAGAGAAATAAAAGCGGAAAGACCAGATTGCGCACCATATCTTTTCCGAAGAAGAAGAGCAGCAGTCCGTATAATACGAATATAAATGAAAACCCGGATAAAAAGTAGAGTTTTATGGCCGCGCAGACTATATGTATAAAAAGTCCTGCCGCGATAACCGCTAAACCCCTCATATCAGTCGAAACCCTGGAAGCCTTTATAGCCCCCCTTCTCTGCCACGCGACGAATATCGACACAAACGGTATAAGAAACCCGTGCCCGTAATAAGACTCCGCCGCGAGCCACCTGTCTACCATCCACTTAAAAGTGGGGATGTAGGCTACGATTAACAACGCGAAACATATCAGAAACTTAAGTATCAGACCCTTGCTTTTTTCCATGTCACATTCGTCCTTTTAAACAAAAAAGTTAAAAGCCCCATCAGCGCGCTGAAGTTCATAAGGCAGAAAAGGTACGGCAGGCCGAATATCTTCTTTATGCGCCTCCTAAAGAGCGCCTCCAGAACGGCCGTCGCGTAAAATATTATCTGCGCCACAAAGACCACGCCGTAAAACGGCTCACCCAAGAGCGCCGCGTTACTTAAAAAAAGCGCTACCATAAAAAACGGCACAAATAGGCGCAGCGCCTTATGTGATATTATCTGTAAGGCGAGCCTGCTTCTAAATGGATTTATCATCTGAGGCATCTTAAAAAATAACTGGTAATTGCCGCTCAATGTGCGGATCTTTCTTCTGTGTTCATCGCGCGGCGTCTCTCCTACCACATCATATGCCCTTGCGTCCCTATCAAATATAGCCCTATATCCTTTTTTAACTATCTGCATTGGTGTATAAATATCATCCAGTATAATATCATCCGGCAGCTCTTCAAAGAGGCTCCTCCTGCACGCGTAGATAGCGCCGGTAGCCCCTATCATAGAATGTATATCGCTCTCCTTCTCCCTTAAGTATTTTTCGTATCTCCAATACGCTCCAACCCCCCTGCCTGTTATGCTCGAGCTTCTTTTATATAAGAGCTCTCCGCTTACGCAGCCTATATTTTTATCGTTAAAATTCCACACAAGCGCTTTGAGGGCATTCTCCTCCATCTCTTGCCTTGCGTCCGTAAAGAAGAGTATCTCGCTTTTAGCGGCCTCTACGAGCCTATTTATTATAAACGGCTTTCCCCGCCGCTCCTCGACGTAGATAGTCTTTATTCCTTTATCGCGGTAACGGCCTATAATCTCATTGGTCCTGTCTGTCGAACCGTCAGAACCGATGAGTATCTCTAACTTATCTTTCGGATAGTCTACCTTCAGGCAGTTCTCTATCTTCTCTTCTATAATACCCTCTTCATTAAAGACCGACATTATCATGCTTACAAACGGAAGCTCATCTTTCTCTGCCACTGCGAGTGAGCCTCCTCCTTCCCTCATTAGGAGCCACCTATCTTCGTCATTGCGAAAAGAAGCCAACCGCTCTATTCTGTCATTGCGAGTCACGTTGGACATTTTACGTCTAACGCGGCGAGGAAGCGGAAAGCGTCGACGAAGCAATCTCATACATCCCGCCAGAACGCTTATCGCCGCAGGATACCCCACATACGTGTAAAATATAACCGCGAATGACACCCAAAACAATATCTTCACCCCGTTAGACCTCCTATCTATTAGAGCTCGTGAGTTTTACTTCCTGCTAGAGGTCTAACGGGGATCACCCCGTTAGACCTCCAATTGCCCCGTTAGATATTTAGGTCTAACGGGGTTCATCTCAATATTATTCTTTCATGCCCCCAACCGTCATTGCGAGGAGGCCTTGTTTGCATACTGGCCGACGAAGCAATCTCAAAACACGCAATTGGGTTTTTCTTTCTATTTCCCATTAAGCACCGACGTCCTCACCTTATCATACACCCTTGTCCCTAATATCTTTTTTGCTGTATCTATGATCGCCCTCTCACCTTTGTCTACTAGAGGTATCTTATTATTGACCACCTTATCAAAATAGTCGATATCCCAATCCCCCTTTACGGCGATCCTGCCGTATCTAAAGATGCCCCTATCCTTCGGGTCAGACGTAAAGACAATCCTATACCCCGCCTCAAGCGCCCTATTTATCACCCTCTTATTATAAAACCCGCGGGGAATAGAGAAGTAGCTGATATTATGCCCAAGATTATCCTCCAGCATATTCTTTGATTCCCTAAGCTCATAATCAAGCTCGCCATTCCTAAGCGGCGTCAATATGCGGTGCGTCATGCCGTGCGAACCGATTGTCATGCCCGCATCCCGCATCTCTCTTACCTCGGCCCACGTCATATAACCGGGAGTCCCTATCTTAGAAGGGATAATAAAAAAGTACGCTTTAATGCCCGTCTTCTGAAGAATAGGCAAAGCGACAGTATAGTTATCCTCATAACCGTCATCAAACGTAATAACACTGCCGGGCTTCTGGAAGAAGAGATACCCTATCTGCTCCTTGAATCTCTCTTCAGAAACAGAGTATAATTCCGCCCCGGCCTCGTCTTGCGGCCGCTGGCCGATCGAATGATACATCAATATAGGCTCCGGCTTAAATATTTTAGGCATAATTTTAACTTCCCCCTTCCGCCAACGCTTCAAACGCAAAAGGGACCTTATAGAGATACTCCATTGGCCTTGAATAATAGCCCTTTTGGTAAATCATGCCGTCCCACAAGGGGTCGCCGTTTCTATTCTGATGGCCAATAGTAAAGTCCAGTCTTTTTCTTATGTTCTCTAAATACTTAGTATCGCCAGTCAACCAATAACAATAGGCCGAGCTGTCAAAATAAGCAGCATAACCTTCTGTCTCAATCACAAAATCCGTGCCGTCAATAATACAAGAGGCTATGGCCTTGTTTCCTGTAAGCTGGTGATAAGCAATAAGAGCGGGCAGGGTATAATCTTCCATAAAACTCTTGCAAGGTTTGCCTTCCCATTGCCTCTTTACCGGATTATAACTTTCAGCCCAGGCGCCATTGCCCTTCTGGCCTATATAAAAAAGCTCAGCCCATTTGTCAGCCGCTTTCTTGTAACGACTTTCCTGCGTAATCTCATACAAAAGCAGATCCCCCCAAAATACATTCGCAATTGTCCTTTGCGGAGAAATATCAGGATGGCCATAATAGGTCATGGGTTCACTTAAGAAAAATTGTCCGATTTCTTCTATGACATCCTTTGCGCGCAGATCGCCTGTTACGTAGTAATAAAGCGCGAGTCCATAAACATTTGTGTGCGAGGCCTCCTCATTTCTGCCGCCCCAGTGGTCCCCATTATGCCTATGCATAGAACCTATGCGGCTGTAGTCATCAGGAATCCTTTTCTTTAACCGCCGGTCATTTGCCACAGTATTATAATGGCACGTGTCTATATCCATCATGTGCCTGGAAAGATTACCTCCGAAATAGAAATATTTGTAATCGCCGGTTCTTAAAAACTGCACCAAAGCGCCGGTATGCGTCCCTACCGCCTCGCAATTAAACCAGCCCCATCTTCCTTCAGGATGCCAGCCCCAGTCGCTGTATGATTTGTCATACCCGTCTTTTCTGTACCAACTTAGCGTGTCTCCAAAATCTATCATGCCATACCAGTCAAAAGCGTCACACTGCCGTAGTGACCAGTTAAATATTCGCTCTAAAAATTCTTCAGCCGGTTTTATCCTGTTATCATACTCCCTGACCTTACCTAAGACCTTGGTTGCCGCAGTCCATTTTGGATGAGGCGTTACAAAGATATCAGCGGCAAGTGTAATAACGGCGTCTTTCGCATCTGAGTTACTGAAATCTCCATTATGAAAATGATAAAAAAGTTCATGTGTCTTGGCTATCCCAAAAGCGCTGCCTCTTGCTACGGCATTTGGCCCCTCTGCCGCCTGCGTTGTCTTAAAATCGAGCTCCCCCGCCTCTTTTGGCCAGATATATGTTATTAATTGGCGGGCCTCTTTATCTATGCTGAACATCTTGGGAAACTGCTGCCAGAAGTTCTTTATGCCCAAAGAAACTCCTTCATTGGTTCCGCTTATATCAACCCAACCTTGCATCCTGCCGCCTTCGTGGACGCTGCGGTTGTCCTCTTTCACGGAGTATCTCTTAGAGCCAGACTGATATAGGTCTACCGTCTTTTTTAAGTCTGACTGCATGAGCTTGTCATCTGCGACAAACGAAACCTGCCAGGGTCCTTTCACATCTATAGGAGTAGTTATATAAATAGCATCTATTGTCTCATTCTTAGGTAATCTTTTACCTTTATACAAGTAGTGATACTTATTCTCGGGATAACCCGTATAGACAAATGTATGCTGCATCTTAATAGAGCTTGAGCCTTCTTTAGCATATATGCGCACTATAAACTGACAAAATTTCTTTCCGCGTTTTGAGGTAAACCAGCCTTTGGCCTTCAAAGATATTTTAAGAGGGCCTTCTTCTTCAATTTTAAGTTCATAATTAGGATCCAGTGAACTAAAATACTCTCTGCCTCTATGGACGAGCACCATATCTCCCTTTTCGGAGATAATTTCGCCTCTGTCGAATTTTCCATCTCTGTTTTTATCCATCCAGATTTTTTCAAACGGGTAAAAATTCTTTTTATTTACTATAAAACGCATGGGGCCTGTGTTTACTATTACCTCTGAGCGGCTCTCTTTGACCGTAAGGCGCGAGTTCTGTTTTCTCTTCTTTGTCTCTTCTTTGTATTTAAACCAGTAAAGAGGCCTGTCCGTGGCATCAACGGTGGTCTTCATATCTATTAATGCCCATTTAATACTTTTGTCCGGCCATCTTGAAAGAACCCTCGCTTGAAAAGGTATTTCATTGCCGGCCCTGTCCAGCAATATCGCATTGTCTAAATTTTTAAGCTCGCCAAAGCCAAAAGGCACCCCTCCGCTGAAGGTAAAGTCTTTGAATTGAACGGGCAGATAATTATTAATAATTATAGGTGCGCCTTTATTCCATTTGGTCTTGTCAAAAGCGAAATAATCGCCGGTTTTATATATAACTTCGCCTTTTTTTGGCAGAAATTCATCTTTTGTAATATCTATACCGCGTTTACCCATGCTCGCCTGCGGAAGAAGCCGGAGGTTATCAAGATAAAATTCTTTTTCAGACTCATTATTCCAGATAAAAAGATTGAATTGATCGATTTTAGCGACATTAATCTTATCCCATAAACCCCTTATATCGATCTCAATCGTATTGTTTCTATTCGGCTTTAAGTAAATATCGTGTTTGACCTTATATTCCTTTATGTCCTTTATCTGGAGTATCATCCGTTCGCTTGCGTTCGAAGGATTAAATATATCAAAGGCAAGCAGTTCATACTGCGCCCAGTTCCGCAGCCTTCTGTTTTTATCAAAGTAGTTTTCAATCCTCGCCGATGCCGCGCCTTTCAAAGGCTTATATATAAGCCTGAGAGAGCTCTTGCCTTCAGTAACATGGTCGCGCGAAAGGTGCGCTTCGACGGCCTTAAAATCCCACTTTTCGATCTCTCTCTTGCTTTCAAAATCCGATATTATTAAGGGTCTTTTCGCCTTGGGAATATTGGCAATGTATCTTTGCTTAAGCTTCTGCTTTATCTTGACAATAATAGGCATGCCCTTCTTTACCACAACAGCGCTGCTGCCTACAAATAGGATGCCGCATATAAAGCCAATCAGCAGTATTACAAGAATCTCTTTTCTTTTCATAACAGCCCTTTGCCCAAAATCTCTTCATAGACGTTTTCATGCGTCTTTATCATGCTATCTACCGTAAAACGTGACTTAAATAACTTCTTTGCCCTATTACCCATCGCTGTTAATATCTTCTTATCGCTTACAGCCTTTAGTATAGCTCTCCCCAGCGCCTCAGGGGCTTCCGAAGGCACAAGAAAACCCGTCTTGCCGTTTATAACACACTCTGAATTCCCTCCAACATCAGTCGCTATGACCGGCACGCCCATTGACATTGCCTCCAGTATTGTGAGTGATAAACCTTCTCTCTTTGACGGCACAACCAAAATGTCTATCGCGTTTAGAATATTGCCGATGTCACTGCGCACGCCCAGAAATTTAACAGTTCCTGACAGGCCTAGATTATCACGCATGCGTACAAGGTCTTCTCTTTCCGGACCGTCTCCCACAATTACAGTCTCAACACCGTCTTTTATTTTAGATAATGCCTTCAGAAGATTCTGAAAATTCTTGGGGGCCGCCAGCCTGCCTACAGCGCCTATCAGAAACGAGTCCATGCTAATCCCAAGGCTGTCTCTTACTTCTTTTCTGGTGTTTGTAATTCTAAGCCTGGAGGTATCTACCCCGTTGTTACATACGAAACTCATCTTCTCCGGTATGTGGATTTTCTCTTTATAAAACTCTAGCACCTTTTCGGTGACAAATATTGCCTTCTTGGTAAGTGGAAGAAGCGCTCTGTCAATAAGGAAGTGATATGCCCTCTTCCATTCTTCCGTGCTGTGTTCTGTAATAATTACAAACTTTTTAGACGCGAAGAAACCTGCCAACCTGCCCCACAGATTGGATGTAAACATATGGGTGTGGATCATATCAAAATCATATCTTCGCATTATGGATATAAGCCGCAAAAGCGCTAATGGGTCAACCTTTGTTTTTTTGTCAAGGTGCAGAACCGGTATTCCTATACTTGTAAGTTCGCATGAAAGGCTGCCGGGTTTGTTAATACAGCATACATAAGGTTCAAAGTGTTTTCTGTTTATGTTTCTGGCAAGATCAATAACAACTCTCTCAGCGCCGCCCGGTTCTAGCGACCATATAAGATAGAGTATTTTTATCCGCCTTTCAGCCGCATTTGACTCAAATATATTAACAAGTTTCCCTGCGTTTATGCTTAAATCGAAATTTCTTCTTATATAATCTTTGGCTTGCCTTCCAAGCCTTTTCCTAATTTCTGTATTTTTGATTAACCTCTCTATTGCCTTATTGAGCGCCTCGGGATTGCGCTCAGGCACAACAAGGCCGGTCTTATTATTTACAAGCACTTCCGGAAGACCTGAAACATCTGTCCCGATTACGGGAAGCCCCATCGCCATCGCCTCTAATATCACATTAGGTATACCGTCTCTATCATTATTCGCGGCAATAACTGACGGCGCTATGAATATGTCGGCCTCTCTATAAAGCCTCTTTATCTCATCCAGGCCTCTTAACCCCAAAAACTCTATCCTCTCTTCAAGCGCCAGGCTTCTCACGCGCAGCTTAAGCCTACCCCCGAGAGGACCCTCTCCTACTATGCGCAGTTTAAACTCGTATCCTTTGTTTCTAAGCTTGGCGCAGGCCTCTATAAGATATTCAAACCCCTTCTGCTCAACCAGCCTCCCTATCACAAGCAGTTCTATATTCCCTCTCCCCCGAAGGGGGAGAGGGATAGGGTGAGGGGCATTAAACCACTCATCCTCCAACCCATGATAATTCCTATAAATCTTACCGGCGCAACCCTCACCCGCCAACTCCGCCAAATATCTCCTGTTATACTCCGTGCACGTCACAACAAATCCGGCCTTTTCAATCTTCTCCTTAAGTCCATATTGTGATACAAATATATCCCACGCGTGTGCAGTAAAACTGAAGGGAATACCTGTTAATTTCGAGATGATAACCGCCGAGGTAGTCGGCATTGTGGCCCAGTGGCTGTGTATATGACTTATCTTCTCTTTCTTAATAATCCCCGCGAAATAGAAACATTCGGATAAAACATATAACGCTTTTAAAAACTCTTTGGGCGCTTTATAATATGTCCTTATTAAATATACAAGAGCTGACAGGACCCTAAAAGGATTAAATATAAAGCCCAGCCTCCCGTATATAGTTTCTTCCATAAGCTCTTTTGCCTCCGGATGGACAACCTTATCCCTGCACAGCTTTAACGAGAATATCCTAAATTTCATCCCCACATCTTTCATCGCCTTAAACTCCCGCAGTATAAAAGTCTCGTGTGTCTCCGGAAATTGTGAAAGGATAAAGCCGATTTTAGGGCTTAGAAGTTCGTTGTATAAACTTTTAACCCTGTCAACCATGCTCGTGAAATTGAACTTCTCCTGAACAAGTTTCCTTGCATTACAGCCCATATAAGCGGCGAGTTCTTTATCCTCAAGCAGTTTTATAATCGCTTCTGCCATCTTATGCGGTGATTTTGGCGTCACCAAATAGCCTGTCTGGCCATCGATGATTGTCTCTAAATTACCGTCAACAGCTGTCGCCACAACAGGCACCCCTGCAGCCATCGACTCCAGAATCGAATTTGACATCCCCTCTGAATAAGATGCGTTTACCGAAACGTCCATCAGCGACAGTAATTCCCGCACGTCCTTCCTCTTTCCAAGAAATATAACCCTCTCTTTTAACTGTCGGCTTTGTGACGTTATGGCTTTGTAAGTTTGAAGTAGCGGTCCATCGCCTATTAATAGGAATTTCACATTCGGAATCTCTTTCAGGATCAACCGCGCTGCTTCTACAAAATCTTTATGTCCTTTTATCCAGCTAAAATTAGCCACCATCCCAACTACAGATTCATGCTCTTTTATCCCCATAGACTCTCTAAGAAGCGACTTGTTGACATACAAGCAGGATAATTTATTCACATCAATTCCGTTATAGATTGTCACTAGCCTATCATCTGAAACCCCTTCTTTTTTCCTGGTAACTTCGCGAACGGCATTGCTCACGCATACAATTTTATCTACCCATCTGTTAGTAATATTATACGCCATTACATGCTGCCATTTACCTTCACGCAACATGCCTGTATCTCGCCTGCTTGTAATATTAACTTTTACACCCGCAATCTTGCCGGCAATCGAGCCTAAGATATTTTCGCTAAAAAGCAGACTATGAATTATATCAACCTTGTTTCTCTTGCTTAATCTTACAAGCTTAAATAATCCTACCAGTCCGCTAATTCCATAAATTCTCCCTATGTTTAGAAAGCGGATATCTATGCCTTTTTCGGCAATCTCATTGAAAAAATCGCCTTTATAAAACATACAGCATATAATCGGGCGGTATTTTTCTCTATCTAACGCGCCGACAACGCTCATCAGGTATTGCTGCGCGCCGCCAAAGTCCAATCCGCTTATCAAATAGAGAATTTTCATTTTAGTTAGCCTTTTTTAAAAAATACTTTACTCGCTCCGGCAGAACCTTCTTAATCAGACTTTTCACCGTTCCTGCCGAATTGCGCAACGCAAATAATGCATATCCTTTAAGGTTATTATTAAACGCTTGAATTCTGAAGTCTTTCCTTCTTTTTTTTGCCCAGATATCTTTATAAGCATCGTCGCCCCTAAGCATGTCGTATTCGCTGCATTGAGAATCTATGGCCTGTTTTATGCTTTGTGACATAATTACGCTGCCCACGCTGTATTTATTCCATCTTTCGTCAAAACCGGACTGATAAAAATATATCTTGCCGTTTCTCCGAAACCCATACAAGGCTGCAACAACTTCTTCTTTGACCTTTAAAAAATTGAGTATCAGGCTATTACTTTGAGCTAATATGCGGGATATAGCCTTGTGGAATTCCGTAAATCTCTTACTCGAGAAACAGCCTCCGCGCAGATCCCTGTCGTTCCAGCGTGATTGATGTAAATAAACCAAGTGCCTGTGCGCGTCTTCTATGCTTCCCATATCCTTATGTGTCAAAAAAGAACCTTCCAAATCCTTAAGTAAAACCCTGGTCCGACGCCTTATCCAGCTTGAGCGATTAGAGCTGAAAGTCCTTAGATAATCATCCCACTTACCGGGTAGTTCAACATAAGGACAAACCGTATATGGTTTTCCTTGCGCTATCAGGCCGGCCATTTTGAATCTTTTTTTAATCGTCTCTTCCTCTTCCTCTCTTATTCCAATAAAGTCTATAACATCCCATTCGCCCGCATTGGACTTCAAATAGTCTACTACCCCCTGAACCACTATCTCTTTATGTTTCTCTTCCCATATAAACCCTAAATGGTCAGGGCATATTTCGATGTCCCCTAAGAATCTCAATTCTTTAAAACCCTGTGGAGCCAATTTTACATACAACGGCGCTATGCCGATTAGTCTTGAGTCTTTTTCTATCGTTATTACAAATAATTTTTTACCCTCGCCGTAAATCCCCCACCATGTGATTACCCAGTCAAAGGTCAGGAAAATGTTATCCTTAATAGCGCTCTTATCGAAAAGGGCGTCCCATTTTTCTCTTAATCCTTTTATGTCTCTCTCATCTATCCGCGAAACTTTTATCATAGATAGCTCCTACTCGGCAATAATAGGTCCATGAGCCCTTCTATTTCGAGCGCAAAAAGGCTCTTTGAAAAACGGCCAAATGGGTTCTTAACTAAATTCTCGTGTATTGCCTTCCTTTTTATAAGGAATAAATCATTAACCCTTTTACAAAAGCCGTCGCGAGTCGTAAAGGCTGCCTTATAACCGGCTCTCTTTACGCAATCCTTAGTCTGCTCATTAAAATCTCCGAAAGGATAGCTGAATAGATCTACGTAATTAGTCACTGCCCCGGAAAGCACCCGGCGCGATCCAACAAGTTCATCATAAACCTTCTCTGCGCTTGTGCTGCTTAGCTTGGGATGGGATATCGTATGAGATCCGAATGAGATTAAATCGTCGTTCATCTTGTATATATCATCCCATGATAGTATTGCAATATCTTCAGCGTCACTATTGGCGGTCTCCGGCGCATCCCATGGAAAGGGTATATTATTGTCAATATGACCGACTGTTAAAAATATGGTGGCAGGGGCATTATACTTTTTCAGAAGAGGAAAAGCGCATATATAGTTATCTTTGTAGCCGTCGTCAAATGTTATTCCCACGGTGGGTTTTGAAAATATGTGATTCCTGGATAGACCTTCAACTATGCGGGGTATACTCATAATATTAAAAAACCTCTTCATGTAAAGAAGCTGTTTTTCAAGGCTTCTCATGTGCACGCTTATATTGATGGCGTCTTTTTTCTCATTATTCAGCACTCTGTGATAACGTAGAATAATAATGTTGTTCGGCACAAACCATTTTTTGAAAAACCTTCTATACAGAGACAGTGCTCCGCTGTAATATATACTAACCGCGATTATCCATTTGATAATCTTTTTTATTTTGTCTTTTTGCGGCATGCCTTACCTCTATTTTCCCGGCGCTCAATATATAATGCCCTCATTACCAATGCGGAGATAATCCAAAAATAACTGCTCATCTCTTGCGAGTCGAGTCTTCCGCCAAAAATGTTGGCCACAAAGACTCCGCCGAGGCATCCAAGAAAGCCCAATGCCAGGGCTTTAAAAAATTTGTCTTTTGTCATTTTGTGAAGCTTGCGGGTATTAAACAACATTATTATTAAAACTACAAAAAATGTTACAAGTGCCGGCAGGCCCATCTCTGCGCCGATTAGTATATACATATTGTGCGCATCCATACTACGAACAGGGGCATAATTAGAAATCAAATACGGAAAGAGACCGTACCCTATACCGAATAACGGACTCTGCTTCATCATTTCAATCCCGCCCTTCCATGCCTCTATCCTCCTTTGGGAGCTCTTATCCACCACATCCTCTACAGACTGGGCGAAAACGGCACGGTTCCTGAATGTAGACTCCATCCTGTAACGTATTCCGTCCGGTAGAAATCGCGGATTAACAAGAGCAAAGAGTAAAAGGAGTGTCGCTAATACAAAGAGGATTTTATTTCTGAAGAAGATAAAGATAAGTGCGGCCCCCGCGAATGCTATATAACCACCCCTTGAGAATGTAACCTGGATACCGCGAAAACACGCAAGAAACGGTAAGAATAAACACCAGCTCTTCACATTCCTCCAGTAGACAAACAAAAAACCCGCGAATAAGAACATATAGTATACAAAAAATGCCGCAAGCACATTAGGCTGGTCGGCGATTCCACCGACCCTGGCTTTATCAAGGCACGAGGCATTGCACACATCCATATAATCTTTTATCGCCATTAATGCCACCGCAAATGTCACAATCATTATTATTATTGAAAGGTTCTTTACCTCTTCTTTCGTTTTTACAGCATTAAATGCGATAAAGAAAAAGATCATCGGCGTAAGCCATCTCTTAAGCGGTATAATAACCATGGCGCCGTATTCTGTCCCGAAATAAAAAGTCCCTCTCAAGACCGATAAGCACCCAAGGAGCATAAAGACTAACAGAGGTATATCAAGAGAGGTCCTGGTATAAAATCTTTGATTCGTCAGCGCCGCATTGATAACCCATCCCAGGATAGCTATAATCGTAAGGACATTGGTAAAATTGAGGGCCGTTACATTGCCGCCAAAATCGCCCACAAGTATCCTGCTGAACGGTATATAGATAGCCAATGCGTATATAGCTATTGCCGGTTTAGACGAGCTCTTGAAAATCAAAAACACCAAAGCCAGCACGCTGAGCGAATAAAGAAGAGAGGGCGGCAGTTCCACGTTAAATTCAACTATAAAGGCGAAGAAGATAGTAATGATGATAGCCGCAAAACAGAGCCACCTCCGCCCTCTGGCCTCCATAATATTATCTAACGCTATCGACCTATTTGCTAATTCAGGCACGCGACTGTCCTTTCGCACATATCTTTAACCTTATTAAGATTGTTCTCAGAAGTAAAATATCCCAGCTTCGAAACATGTTCAAAATTCATCATTCCCATCTTTTTAGCAAGTTCAGAATCGCTTAAGAGGGAGATTATCCTCTCCCCAAATGCAACATGGTCTTTTATATCAACTACATACCCCGTCTGGCCATCTATCACAAGTTCTTCTGCGCCTACTGTCTTCGTTGTAACAACAGGCTTATTAGACGCGGCCGCCTCGATAATCACAACTCCCAGGCTCTCTCTGACAGATGATAAAGCAAATAGATCCGCGGCTGCGTAATATTTCGGCAAATCCTGGTTTGGAATTGCGTCAATTATTTTTACATTAGTATCTATGCCTAGTTCTTTGGCCAACAGCAATATATCATCTACCTCAGGGCCACTTCCTATCATCACGCATAATATGTCATTAAACCTGCTTTTGACATAACGCAGGCTCTTCATCAAAGTAGAAAGATCCTTTTGTCTCACAAACCTACCCACAAAGAGAATTACATGAGAAAACCCATTATAACTACTGCGCGCCGATTCTTTATTATCTACAAAGTGACTTATCTTATATCCGGGAGGGCATACAAAAATTCTCTCTTCCTTCAAACCAGCTTTTTCAACAAGCATCTTTTTATGCTTCGGACACATAGCCCGCACGCTGTCCGCGAAACTCAAGAGATATTTAGCAACAGGCGTAAGCAATATCATCTTCAAACTCTCATCATAAAGATTCTCAAAAATAGTAGCATACACAAAGACGCTAAGCGGCACCTTGTGTCTCATCTTAAGCAGACACCCCACAAAGAGCCCGGCAAACGGCTCATCTACGCATATGATATCTATCTTCTCTTCTTTTATAAGCCTCGATGTCGCGATAATGAGTTTAATATATTTACCGATGATGTTCCTATAACCCACAACTTGAGTTACTATATTACCTTCCCGCTTAAACTCATTTTTGCCTCTTACTGAGACAACAAAGACAAGTTTATCGGCAATGTCGGAATATCCTTTATGGTTTGCCCGTTTTTCGTCTGTGCTTATCATAAGTATGTTCATTTAAGCCTATTTCCCTATCTCTTTGCTAACCCTGCTTAATCTCTTTAAATAACAAACCGCTATAAATTTCTTCGATCTGCTTAATATTCTTTTTTATATCAAACAAGCTTTCAACCCTTCTTCTACCATTCTCGCCCATTGTCTTAGCAATATTTGGATTGTCTAAAAGATAGATTATTTTCTCTGCTAATCTTTGGACATCGCCGGGCGGCACTAAAAAACCTGTTTTGCCGCTGATAACTATGTCTGTCGGACCAGAAATATTAGTTGATATAACTGGTTTGTTAAATGCCATTGCTTCTAACAAAATATTCGGCAGGCCTTCTGGGGAGGTATACGGTTGAACAATTAAATCAACATCCGCTATTATACTTTTAAGGTCGTTTCTCCAACCGGTAAAAATTATATTTTTTGTCAAGTCTTCCCTTTTTGCAAATTCTTTTACCTCTTTATAATATCCGCCATTTCCGCCTTTTGCACCACCTATAATCAAAAATTTAACGTCCGGCATACGCTTCTTGACTTCTTTGGACGCCATAAGAAATTCTTTGTGTCCCTTACCTTCAACAATTCTACCTATCAATCCTACTAACGACGATGAATTTAGCTTGTATTCGTTTATAAAATTAACTTTTCTGGTATGATTACCTTTATCTAATTCGACCCCATCATAGATAATATGCACTTTCTTCTCTGGGATACACTGCTTTAACATCTTAAAAACATCCTTATTTAAAACGATGAATTCGTCCACCCACTGGGCAAATAACCTCTCCCTCTTTATCAATCTCCTTGTCTGCCGGATATGGCAAATGCAGGGGATACCTAAAATTTTCCCTGCTATGATAGCCGGGATTCCAGAGATAATATTTGTGTTTACATGTACCAAATTGATCTCATATTTTTTTATTATATATGCAATAAAAAAAGATGACGGTAAGATACGTATTAAAAAATCGCATACAACCGTTAAAAAAGAAATCACTCCCTTGCGACAGGTTGACTTAATTTCCCGCAGGTTGTTTTTTATAACTGTAATACCTAGCTTTTTTATCCTCTCAAATTACGGGCCACTATGGCAGATAATTACAATAGGATTAAATCTATTTCTATTTATCGTTTTTAGCAAATTATATAATGCGTTGCCAGAACCACCAAATCCGGAAGAGGGCTCAATAAAAATTATATTCATGTTGTGCTATCCTTCCACATAGCCATAAAAAAAGAGAGGAAACACATACCATATGGATTTAATGTTTTTTTTACCCTTACCAAGAACGTGTCACCGTTTTGCATGAATTTCTTCCATACGAAGAAATCCATTTTTAGAGCTGTTAACGAGCTCTTTAAAGCCAGATCAAAGTTTCTATCATCTTTATAGTGAATTACGGCTTTTAAATAATAATTTTGGGCCAATAGGCGTTTAAGAAATTTCTTAGAAAATTTATTTGGCACTTCTTCTTTGATTAATTTCTCTATAATCTTTATGTGTCCGGCATACATTTCCTTGGTATCGTTGGAAATATTACCATCGTGGCTTCTCATAATTGCAAGGATCTTGTTTAAAAAAACTATTTTATATTTGAATGCCAAGCGGAGCCACATATCAGTATCAACTCCAACCTTGAGTTTCTTATCAAACAAACCTATGTGAGAAAAACACTTTTTATGAACCATCACAGTCATCATCGTTAGTCTTTTTCCTTGCAAAAAGTGGATTGCTTTGATAGCAGGCTGGGTTGGCTTCATATCCAGGTATTCGCCTTTTTCGTTCACCCTTTTTGCGCGGCCGTACGTTAATCCGACATCCGGATTATCAGCCAAAAGACGTACCTGGATTTCTAACTTATCCTGCACCCAGATATCATCGCTATCCAGAAATGCTATATATTCCCCTCTCGACTCTTTTATTCCCCTATTTCTCGCTCCTGCTTCTCCCTGGTTTTCCTGGTAAAAATACCTAACCTTACTCGTATATTTCTTTACATATTCAGCCATAATCTCCTTCGTATTATCGGTAGAACCGTCATCGACAACAACTATCTCAAAATTGCGATATGTCTGTATTATGACGCTATCAATCGCCTCAGGCAAGAATCTCGCCCTATTGTAGCTTGGGATGACAATGCTGACTTTTGGCTTATGTGATGAAAAGGTAATCATGCTATATACTAAAATTCCCTTCCTTTAGTCGAGGCACCTGCAAGCAAGGCTTTGTGTTTCTGCTAATTTTTATTCAGAGTATCCCCTGTGAAAATACCCTTTATTTGATTGTCAAATATCTCCTGCCAGCGTATTTTTTTCTGCAGAGATTGCAGTCGTAATTTGCCTCTTAAAGAGCCGTCTTTTAAAACATATTCGATATGCTCGGCAATAGAGTCGACATTGAGTTTTTCCAAAGAAACGGCCAACCGTTCATCTTCCCAGAAGAGGCACAGTCCCCGTGCCTTTTGTCCGTAATATCTGCCGCTATAAGTACATATAGCCGGGATGCCAGAGCTCAAGGCAAACGTGCAAAAATGGTACGAGACACCGAATGCGCCAAATGCCTTGCCAAGAATGCCCTTGATTAAACCTGAAGTCGGATGGGGATGCCTAAACATTCTTATATCGGCGTGCTTTACCAAATCATTTATTCTCTTTCCCGCGGCAATATCGCTGTCTGAAATATTAAAAGCTATGGGTACAACCAATATGGGCATCTTGAATTTATGTGCCAATTTATCTATTACAGCCGCCATTTTGTCAAGATATCGCATATTTTCCTTTGAATAAGGGGCAATGCGAAAATTGACCGATAAGAATTCATTTGCGCGGAGGCCATTCTCGGCAAGAAAATTTGTTACGGAGGACTCATCGGCTAGTGTCATACCAAAAGAATCGTCGCCCATTAAGACAAAACGGTCTGGTTTTATTTGGGCTTCTTTGCAGAATGTAAGCGATCCACCACATTCCCGCAGGCCGATAAAATCGACTTTCTGGAGAATCTTGGATAAATTCTTTTTCCATAAACGAGAGGCAAATGGACCTATTTGCTGACCCGTTAGTATTACCGGTTTACCTTGCTCGACAAAGGCCTGCATAAGACAGCATTTTTGGAAGAGGCTTGCATAAAATGTATCGGTAAGATTTCCGCCTCCTACGATAAAAAGTGCATCAAACAGCTTACATATCTCCTTAAGGGTTTTTGACTCTGCATTTATTTTGCTAGAAACAGACAGCGATTCAGCTCGAAAAAAGATCCCCAGGCACGACAGCGCTATATTAAATACAAATCTCTGCCAATTGTTATGGTAGCGCCATAAAAACGGTGCGCTTTCCAGCATATTGCCTACAACGCTCCTTACTCTATACTCCCTTTGTTTTGTAACACGGGGAAAGCGCCAGAGCATTGTTTTTAATCTCGGCCTTTCTATTATAAACATTTCGACATCGGGCATTATATGCGTCAGTCTGCATACGGCGCCCTCCAACATAGCCGTGTCGCCTAGGTTATAACTTGATGCGGGGTCAACAAGAATCTTCATTGTATGGTTCTGTGTCCTTAAAAAATTGATAAGCTCCTGTGTCCTCTTATGCTCCTATCAGCATTGTTTTAATCTTCATTACAAACTGCCTATCGAATTTAACCATGAAAAATATATAACTGGCTAACGCCGATAATAGGATTATTAATAAACTTGTGTTGGTGCCTTTAGTTAAAAAAATATTTGCGAGAAGGAATCTTGCCAATAGTACGACAAACGACATCATGAGGGTCGCAAGAAAAGGCACTTTTATTCTCAAAAACATCTCAGTAATTCTCATCGAGATCAATCGTTTTAATAAAAACATAATAAGGAACACATGTATTAACGCTGCCAATGTAACTACGATGGCAACGCCTTTTATACCAAACAGTTTAGAAAATGGAGCAATTAATATCAGAAAAATAAGGACCTGTAAACTAGACAGCCAGAATCCGTATCGTGGTTTGCCTTTGGCCATAAAAAGAGCACCGGCAGACGTTGTAAATATCCTGAACAATCCAGACCAGATCAGAATCTGAATGACAGGAATGACATCAATCCATTTATGCCCGTAAATTGTTTGGACCAGCTCGGTTCTCAAAAGATATACGCAAAAAGTCAGGGGTAACGCTATAAAGGATACCGTTTTCAATATATCCAAATAAGATCTTTTCAGAGCGTTGTCGTCATTTTGCTTTTTTGAATATGCAGGAAAAATAACCTGATCAATCTTATTGCTAAAATATTCAACCAAGATATTGCTTATGTTAAAAGCAAGAGCATAAATGCCCAGAACGGCTACTCCTAACAGCCTTCCTATAAATATTTTATCTAAGTTCATACGTAAGAAAAACGCTAAAGAGCCAAGGAATACAAATTTGCCGAAATGAAACATTTGTCGAGCAATTTTTATATTAAATCGCCAATTAGGTCTCCACTTTGAGAAATACCATATAGCACATGTAAGTATTAATGTTTTAAACAAATAACCGCCAACCAGTGACCACACGCCATATCCGCCTAATGCTAAAAAAATAGCCACAACTGAAAATCCCAGCGCTCCAATCAATTCTGAAAAAGCAACCTTTGCAAATCGCATCTCCTTTTTTAGGAGAGCTTTCGGTACCAAACCAATACAATTAATTATAAAAATTAAGCCTAAGGCACGTAATACCGGTACAACATCATGATTATTAAAAAACTTGCCAATAAACGGTGTGGTTATATATAAAATTAAAAACAAGATACAGCCAAGTAGTGGAATTATAAAAAAAGCTGTATTCGCTGCTTTATCAATATCGTCCTTACGTTGTATTAATGCTGAATCGAAGCCCATGCTTTTAAATAAATTCAGTCCATTAATCGCCACAAACGCCAGAGCGAATAGTCCGAATATAGAAGGGCTTAATATGCGGGCAAGGATAACCGTAGTCCCGAGAGAGAGCGTCTTCTCAATAAAACTCGCCCCCACCAGCCATTTTACGCCTCGCGCTGTCTGTTGTTTTAACGTGTCCATATATTTAAAATACTAGGCAAGGTGTTATTTCTTCTTCCTTCGCCTTAGTAGCGCGTATGCGGCCAGGCCGCCTCCAAGGAGGGCTACGGTCGTGGGTTCAGGCGTGTGTGAAGTCTTTATCGGGGGGTCGTCTCCGCCGCCACCGGCGCCTCCGCCACCACCGCCACCGCCGTTACCGCCTCCGCCGCCTCCACCGAAAAGGCCTGCCATTCCGCCTGAGCCGCTACAGCCAGTCAGTATGAATGTCACGGCTACACAGCATGCGAAGATTAAAAGCTTCTTAATCATGCCTCACCACCTCCAGCACCAACTGTCTGGTACTTGTAATAATGATAGTTATCGTACTTGTGTATGTACCTGTACAGATAATTAGGCAGATAATACTCTACACCGGTCATGACATAACCGAGGAGCTTCGCGCGGGACTGGATAAGGCGGTTCTCCGCCTCTCTTATGGCTTCGCGCTGTGTCCTTCCCGCCTGGAAGACGAATAAAACGCCGTCTGTCATAGGGCCGAGTATGCAGGCGTCTGTCAGGTTCATTACAGGGGGTGTGTCTATGAATATGTAATCAAACCTGTCCTTAAGGAGCGCCAGGAAGCTCTCCATCTTCTTAAGGTTCAAAAGCTCCGAGGGGTTCTTCGGCTTCCTTCCCGCGAGTATCACCGTAAGGTTGGCTATATCCGGCTTTATGAATATGCTGTCTAAGTCTGCCCTATCCTGCAGGAATTCTGATAGGCCGGCGTGTTTCTCCATGCCCAGGTACTTGGCTATCTTGCCCTTCCTTAAGTCGCCGTCTATTAAGAGGATAGACTTGTCATTTAAGTCCTGCGCCATGCTTATGGCCAGATTAAGTGACGTGACGGTCTTTCCTTCCGCGTCTATTGAGCTTGTAATAACGAAGGTCTTATAGTTCTTGGTGGCCTTAAAATTCTGTATGTCTGTGCGCAGTATCTTATACTGCTCAGCTATGGGCGAAGTGGAGTCGTGAAACGCCACGATATGCTGGTCTATGGAAGTGCCCTCCACCTTCTTTACCACATACTGTATTTGGTGCTTTTTGTGTATGGTTGCGCCTCTGTCTTTTGATACTTTTTTTAATGCCTCTGTAATCTTTCCCATATTTTTTTTCTCCCTTTTTTATACCGCTGCGCCAATCTCTTTGGCCAGCATCAGTTTATCGTATGCCTTCTGTAATGTCTCAAATCTCCTGTTATGCTGAATTCTGTCATGCATAAGTTCATCTATTGATTCACCGGCTATCTCTTTAGTAATCTTCTTTGTATCATAGACCACACCGCTTATAAGCGCGTTGTGGCAGGCGAGGTTTATAAGCCTCGGGACGCCGTTTGAGTATCTGTATATCTCCTCTATTGCGCCGTCCGTGAAGATATCGCCGTCTTCATTTCCTCCCTTTTTTAATCTGTGTCTTATATACTCATCAGTCTCTCTTTTGTCCAGTGACTCCAGATGGTAATAGATGACCACCCTCTGGCTGAACTGCTCAAGCCTCGGGTGCGCGAGCTTCTTGCGCAATTCGGGCTGGCCTATAAGTATAATCTGTATGAGCTTCTCTTTTTCAGTCTCCAGGTTTGAGAGCATCCTTACCTCTTCAAGGACCGAAGGCGTAAGGTTCTGCGCCTCGTCTATTATAACGACCACGTTGTTCTGCTTTGAGGTCTCCTCCAAAAGATATTTGTTTAAAGCCGAGATAAGGTGCGTCTTTGAGGTCGATCTGTACGTAACACCCAGATCCTCAAGTATGGTCGTAAGGAGCTCTTTCTTGCCGAGGTGCGTGTTTAAGACAAGGGCTACCTTTGTGAGCGGGTCCAACTTCCCGAGAAGCGCCCTGCAGACTGTGGTCTTGCCGGAGCCTATATCGCCTGTTACCACGGCGAAGCCGTTTCGTTCGCTTATGGCAAGAAGCAGGCGGTTCATGGCTTCTTCATGTTTAGAAGTGGCCAGGAAGAAGTCAGGGTCGGGTGTAAGATTAAAAGGCTTGGCCGTAAAACCGTAATATTTCTCGTACATGATTAATTCCCCAGTAGAACGTTGAATATTATGACGACCATCAATACCGCGCCTGTAAGTATCGATATGCCCGTGATCTTTATATTGCGTATCTTCTGCGCCCTCACGTCTAATTCCGTGATTATCTTTGATGTCATGCCTAATATAGGAAGGTCGAGGTGCATTTTGGCCTCCTGGGCGTCCATGAATGAGTGGTCGAATATCTCCGACATCACGACAAGGGCGCATCCCCCGCACATGCCTAAGAACATACCCATAAGAAGCACTATAATCTTATTCGGCTTTACCGGCTTAAGCGGCAGCCTGGCCGGATCGAGTATAGTGTAACGGGTGCCGTCCCGTGAGGCCTCGAGCCTCTGCGTAAGCTTGGCGGTCTCAAGGCGCTTTAAAAGCTCGTTGTAAAGCCCTTCGTTTACGCCGGCATCGCGCTGGGTGATATTATCTATCTTCTCAAGCAATAGAAGCTTATAGAGCCTTTCGTCCGTGGTCGTTGTGAGTCTCGTCCTGTTTCCTTCGGATTTTTCAACCTCAAAGTTAGACCCCATCTCCGACTTAAGCGACTTCAGCTCTCCCCTAAGAGTCGCGAGCTCCGCGTCAGAGTCAGCCAGGGAAGCAGCACTTACCTCATAGTTGCCCTGGTCTATCTCCGCCCGCTCCGCCTCTATCTCTTTTCTAAGCTGAATGACCATGGGGTGCTTATTCGTGGAATCAAGAAGCAGGCTATCGAGCTTCTCCTGCATAGCGGCAATCTCGGTCTGCTTGAGCTTCTTCTTGTAAAGGTCCAGCTGGTCATTTATGAAGTCGATGGCATTCTCCGTCTCCATTGTCTGCTGTCTTATGTTCTCCTGAATGAATATATCCGTTATCGTCTTTACTATATTCATGGCCTCTCTAGAGTCGCTGCCCTGATAAGAGATGCTTATTATATTGCGTCCACGCAGCCTTACCCTTATGCTGCGCCTCAATTCTTTGACCAACCCCTCAAATTCCTCTTGAGTCTTCACATCTTTAGCAAGCCCGAGCTTCTTTATAAGCTGGTTTACCCTGTCCCATCCCAGTATCTGCTCGCGCAGTATAGCGAGCCTCTGGGCGACGCTCGTTGATACAGCGAGGCCCTGTATAAGCGGATTTATCACCCTGCCCTCTTCCACCAGTATGAGCGTGGAGGACTGGTATATCTTCGGCAGGGCATTCACGGCTATGATACCCATTACTATGCCTATCACAGTCGGTATAATAATAAGCCATTTTCTCCTGAATAGTATATTGAGGTAATCCAGGGGTTTCTTAAATATTATGTTTTCGCCTTCCATATTCTTTCTCCTTTACTTTATAATGCCGTAATTGCCGCCGCCTTAACCGCCGCGCCGGCCGCCGTGCCGGCCACCTGGGCCGAGGCGTTGGTTACGGGGGAGATTACACGTATAGCCTTTGCCACGAC
>JADHWH010000059.1 GCA_016783555.1 Candidatus Omnitrophota bacterium
CCTGTTGATAGGGCCGGGGTGCATAACGATTATATCCTTCTTCGCCTTTTCCAGCCTCTCTTCCGTTATGCCGAATCTCTTGAAGCACTCTATCTTGGAAGGAAAGGCGTCGGCCTCATCCCTTTCGAACTGCATGCGCAGGACATTGATCGCATCGGCCTCTCTAAGCGCTTCATCTACATCGTGGGTAATCTTCACGCCCAGCTCTTCTATCCCCGCAGGTATGAGTTTCTCAGGGGCGCAGACGGTAACGTTTGCGCCTAACTTTGTAAGCCCCCAGATGTTAGACCGGGCGACCCTTGAGTGGGCTATGTCGCCGATTATGCTGACATTTATACCGTCGATATGGCCCAGCTTCTCTTTCAGCGTAAATATATCGAGGAGCGCCTGGGTCGGGTGTTCGTGCCAGCCGTCTCCCGCGTTGACGACGCTTATGTTGACCGACCGCGCAAGCATCATAGCGGCGCCGGAAGAGTTATGCCTTACTACGATAATGTCGATCTTGAGCGCCTCTAAATTCCTCCCTGTATCTATGAGGGTCTCGCCCTTCTGGATGCTCGACGACTCCTTTGCGACATTTATAACGTCAGCGGAGAGCCTCTTCGCCGCAAGCTCGAAAGAGGTCCGCGTCCTGGTAGAAGGTTCATAAAAGAGATTGACGACCGTCTTGCCGCGCAGTGTGGGGACCTTCCTTAAGGGGCGCTTGAGCACCTCCTTGAAGGACCGCGCATTATCCAATATAAGTTCGATCTCCTCTTTAGTTAAATATTCAAGCCCCAAAAGATCTTTCTTCGTCCAGTTTATGGTCTTATCTTCCGCCACCTTACTCTCCTCCGGTCTTTTCGCATATAATAACTTCGTCAATTTTGTCGACCTCCTTGAGCTTTACCTCCACAACCTCATTCAATGACGTCGGCACATTCTTGCCTACATAATCCGCCCTTATGGGGAGTTCTCTGTGGCCTCTGTCTATAAGAACGGCCAGCTGTATCACGGCCGGCCTTCCGAAATCGACCAATTCGTCCATGGCGCAGCGTATCGTGCGCCCCGTAAAGAGGACGTCATCTACCAAGACCACCCTCTTTCCCGTTATGTCAAACTCTATCTCGGTCTCCTTTAGAATGGGGGATTCCGCCACCTCTGTAAGATCATCCCGGTAGAGAGTGATATCTAAGATGCCTAAAGGTGTCTCTTCGCCGCTTATCTTCTGTATAGACCCTGCGATCCTGTGCGCAAGATACTCACCCCTGTTTCTTATGCCGATTATCACGAGATCCCCCGTGCCCTTATTCCGTTCGAGTATCTCATGGGAGATCCTCGTAACGCCTCTCTCTATGCCTTCCTTATCCAGGATCTTCGCCTTCTCTTTCAAAGCCATAATGCCCCCAGGGATCCCTCGCTACGCTCGGGATAATTCGCACATGGACTTATGTTCACTTCGTTCCATAAGTCCAGTGCTCATTAAAAAAGCCTACCCCTTTTCTTTTGGGTAGGCTTCTTGCTCTCCACATATTCTCTTCGCCACTTTTTCTCCTTTACCAGCCTCTCGGGACCGGTTTAAAAGGTCTTTAACCTTGTTTGATTATACCACTTATCACCGCTTTCTGTCAAGGCAAATCTAATACCCCTTCTCTTTTAATTTCTGCCTTGCTAATTTGCTGCGTTTAGGTAGGTATTTTGCATTAAACTCATTTATTTGGCGAAGCCACTCGAGTTTGCTCTTCGGCGACATCTTCATGTGTTTCAGAAGACGCTCTTTTTCGCTCTCCCACTTAAAAATCACTCTTTTAATCTCCTTAATTCCTTTATGCTCTTTAACTCTTCTATATCCAATTCGTCTATCCTACGGCCTGTATTTTCTTTCATCTTTATAAGGTTATCTATAGAGATAACTGGCAGGACCATATCACCTATTTTAATTTGTTCGATGTCTTCTTTTGCGCTTTCATAAGAAACGGGCGATTCTATAATGATATCTACTTCCTTCAGCGCCTCTTCTTTATAAAAATTAAATGCCTTCATATTCTTGTTTTCAATCCAGTCTCTTCTAGTCTTCTCATCTGCTATGCTAATAGGATCTACAGGTTGCTTTACGCGGAATTTCCTTTTCTTTAATATAGTTACAACCTTTGCAAGATTATCATCGGTCATCTCAACAAGTATGTCCAGATCAGCTGTGTTCCTTAAAGCGCCCAGAAGATTAAGGGCTATCCCGCCGGCTATGATATATTTTACACCTTCTTTCTCAAACTCCCGCAATATCTCTTCGTAGATAATCATGCAGAAATTATACCACAGGCAGGTTAAGATGTGAAGTTTATTGTGTGGGCTAAACACGGCATGTGGCAGGCCAAATTAGAAATGTATCGGTTGCTCTCGTAACTTATTGTGGCAGAAAGGGTAATATTAAGGTGAAACGTCCCCTCCTATTTCTATAAGCAACCTTCCCATTATCCCAACTCTCATCATCGCCTCACCGGCTGTGTGGGAGTATATGTAGACCTGGTATTTCTTGCCGGCATACCTTTTATCTTTAGGTATGGATATAAGAATATCTGTCTTTACAGACTCTCCGGGGTCTACTTTCTTGAAGTAGTTCTTCTCTATTGCTACCCAGGATAGATCCGGTATGGGCTCGTATCCGGGGACGAGGTTGTAATCTACGGGTTTTTCCGGCTCTATGCCGATATTAACCGTTATGTCCTCTGTCGTATTTGTTACATCAAGGATTTTACCTGTCGATTCCTTAACGCTATAAATCTTCCCGGGGGTTAAATCTTTTAGCCTAACTTCCACAAGCCGGCTGCTTAAGCCTCCGGCAAGAGCGGTATTTGCGGTTATATATGTAACGACTAAAAATAGAATTATTGGCTTCCTGATTCTCAACATAATTCCACCTCACAGGTTAAAATTGGGCTTTTCCAAAAGGTATTATACCTCATCCCTTGCAGAGAGACAAAGTATAATACCTTTGGAAAAGCAAGTTATCCATAACCGTAGGGCACCCTTAAGGGTGCCCTACTACTATTTGCCTATTCCGTCGCTGGATAAGCCCGAAATTCATAAGTTGCGGACATACCATCGATACCCTCTGAAAGCGCAGTCGGCGAATAGTATGTTAAGGGTATGTCTCTACTTCTGCCTGGTTGCAAATCATTGGCTACTTTTAGATACTGATCCGGTTGAATAATGGGCACATCGATCCCTTCCGGATAGCCAGATGCTGTCATAAACCGGTCTAGGCCGGGCCTAACATCTGGTTCGCAGCCTTCGTGCCTCGCATAGCCGATTTCAACGTCGATAACAACATCGCCCGTATTGGTGATATTGTGAGCGGGCCTGCCATCATTGTTGGTTATATTTTCGCCTAATCCTATACCCTCAAGGATCCACGAGGTATCGTTTAGCTCAATTGCGATTACCGCAGGCCTTACAGTGATATCTACCTCAAGTAAAGCTGTTTCCCCTTCGGAATTTCTCGCCACAAAGCCAACGGTGTAAGGATGCCGCTGTGCCTGTCCGACCTCCGGAGTCCATACAAATGTACCTGATATCCTTCTAAGAGGAAACACATCAGGATGTGGACCCAGTTCAAACGTGGCGCCTTCCGGTAATCCTCCGGCTTCAAGAGAGATGTTTCTCTCGGTATCCTCATCCTCGGCGATCACCATAAACTCCAGGGTTTCGGTCTCCTTCACTTCAAATGGACCTTCCGGCTCGCTCCATATCTCGAGAGGCCGGTCGAAAGTGACACTGAGGTGAAGCCCAACCTCCCCTTCGGCCTCCGCTTTCGGCGAAAACGATATTACCACCGCTATCGCCAACATTACTACAAGTAACTTCTTCATCTTACTACCCCCTTTCATTTTTTTACACGTTATCTGTCTATATCGCTTTTATAGGCACGAATCTCCAACGCTGCTTTCATGCCTTCTGTATTCCTCGTAAGACCTGTAGGAGAATAATAGACCAGCGGAAGCCCTTCTTCCTGGCTCGGCTCTACGCCTCTGTAGATTATAATATTTTCATCAGGCGGTATGACCTGGCTGGGTTCACTTCCAAATACCATTGCAAATATATCTATCCCCGGTTCGTATCCTGCGCTGCAATCGGTTGTACCTACATAACCGATATCTATATCTATAGGTATACTTCCTTTATTAATGAGCCTATGTTCTGGCGGGGAGGTTTCACTAAAATTGGCGATCTCCCCTTCCAGGCCTATCGTGAACTTCCAGTCTGTCTTGGTGAGCTCAATGGAGATTTCATCTCCTTCCCGAAGAAAAGCGTTGGCGCGATAGCCGTCTCTGTAGGCCTGTCTCCAGCCGGCCGTATCCGGCGCCGAGGTTCCGAAATTGACGATATCGAGCCCCGACCCGTCCGGCATCACGCCGGCCAGGGTAAAGGTCCCGTCACTGTCCAAATCCGCCAGCGCGAGATGGGAGAGATACCATGCGTGGTGGCTTTCGTGGTTTGCGGCAGTCACGAATACTTCTTCTATATTATCTTCGCTTAAAGGGTAGATGAGAGGTTCGTAAGGCGAGGGCGGCTGATCTCCCGGATCGGGACTTACCTTAAAGAAGCAGTCCTGTACTATCCAACGCTCCGGAGTGTAAAAACCCCCGTATCCTCTTAAAAGTAAGTCGACGGCGCCGTCTCCATCTATGTCTACGCACGCAGGCTGGGACTGTGGGGTGTTGTAATAGTCAGAAAAAGAGTTGTAGGAAGGAAATAATATTATCGCCGGGTTCTCATTGCCGATGTCGGCTATTACAAATCTTGTATGGTCATCATAATCGCAGGAAAAACCTTTGGAAAAATTAAAGTTAAAGGAACTGAGTATCGTCCCGTCAACGCCTATGATTCTCTGCTCAAATATGTTATTGATCCCGGCGGTCGCTACGACTTCAGGATGAGAATCGCCGTCGATATCGGCTGCCCCCAGCTCTCCCCAGCTCCATGTCCTGTAGGAACAATATATACTCTCTCCGATCTCTACGCGCCAGATGATATGGTTGGGGCTCTCCCATTCCAGACGTATGCAGTAAAGAGCGTGGGTGAATAAATCCGGATTTGTAATGTCAGGCACTTCCGCCGCATGAAAGACGATGAGGGTATCATCTTCGTCCTCGATAAGCATCGGCGTTCCCAGCACAAAGACGGAATCGTCCAAACCTTCTACGAGCGACTTCTGCGCGCCGTTTAGGCCGAGCGCATTTTGGTAGGCGATGATATCCACGCTCCCATTATTGTCTATATCTCCCGCAGCAATATGTGAAGTCCAAAAGGAAAATGGCATATCGGAAAAATTGAGACCATCTGCCATGATGGGGATATCGTATAGAACGGCTGGCCCGTTTTCTGTATGCTTAAAGACTCTGCAGAATAGGCCGGAAGAGCCGCTCCCCTTGACGATTATCTCCTCTTTTCCGTCTGAGTCTATATCGCATATTGCCGCCCCGCCGCTGCAGTATTCACCCCGGGGGAATTCGTAGGGCCACCCCGCAAGGTCTGTTCCGTCCGGTTCTGTAAGAACGAGGAAAGCCGTATTGGTCTCATCAGGGTTAATGGTAGTGGAGGTATATAATATCTTTTTACTCCCATCTCCGTACACATCTACAAAGCATGGGGTGTCGGTAATGCCGCCGTATGGCGAGATGACTACACCGATAGAAGCCCCATAGAGATACGGCGCATGCAGCGCGAAGAAGAGCGCTATTAATATGGCTTCTATCTTCCACTTACTTCCCTTCTTCATATCTACCCCTCTTGCTCTCTCTTCTTATTATTAAGCACTTTGCAAATATGTGAAATTTCTACTCAAAAAAATATGGCTGCTCTGCAAAGATCAGCATAGCCCTATTATTAATAACACAAGAATAGGGAAATTATTCCCTAAATTTTACATCTGCTTATGGGAAAAAGAGTTGCGATAAGGCGCAGTTATTCTGCTACAAGCCTGTCGATGCCGGATCTTGCCTCTTCTGCCTCGAGGCTTTCGGGGTAATCTTTGAGGACGGTCCTGTAAGATGTGGCCGCATTTGCGGAGTCTCTGAGGCCTCTTTCATAGATCAAACCCTTTGCGCAGAGCGCAAGGCTGGTGAGTGTGGAACCGGGGCATTCCTTTATAAAACGGTCGAGCGTCAAGATGGATCTTTCGTATTCATCGACATAGTAATAATAGGCGGCGATAAAGAGCATAAATTGTGCGTTGTACTTCTGGTCGGGATGCTTCGCAATAAGCCTCTCCAAATTACCGATAGCGTCCAGGTGCCTCTTCTTATCTCCCTTGATAATGGCTTCGTTAACCTGTGTTACGATTTTGACAAGTTCTCTCGAGGCGGCCTTAGCCTTCTTATCAGAGACGTAAAGCGCCGCCGGTTTTAGAAGCTCATGGACTCTCCGGGGGGTCATGCTTACAAGAAGAGCTACTTGAGGCTGTTCGCCGATACGGTAGATCTCCTGTACCTCTTCCCACTCTCTTTCGAGCAGATAGCGCGGTGAGGTAGGGGCGGAATTCGGGCGTATCTCTGTCGCCTTACCGGACTCCACTACGACCTTGGACGGCAGCCCAGCCAATACTATCTTGGACTCCACCTCGACTTTTCCGTCCAGAACGCCTACCCAGGCCCTCTCTCCGTCTTGAGGCGAAAGATCTACCATAAAACCTGTGCTCTTTGCCTTGATCCCGGCCAAAGGGGAATCTACCTTTAAAGTAGAATTCTTAAACCCCCTCTTCGTCGCTACGAGCATCTTGCCTTTAGTCAGTCCGTAAGAGATATTGCCGCTTCTCCTGAAGGCCCTCTCCGGATCGATCGCTTTGATTTCGGTATTCTCTTTGAGCATAATCTCATATCTTTTCGACTCGATATTAACGCGGCTATTTCCTGCCACCTTCAATATGTCGCCCGATCTGATTCTACGCCCTTCTCTGGCGCTCTGCCATTCGTTATCTCTCGAGCTATATACTGCGGCTTCTCCGTCTATCGAGGCGATGGCCGGAAGAGCATTCATTTGATTCCAGAGCACAAATACCATAAAGAAGGCCGTCAGTGTAATAACCGCTGCGCCCCTCAGTAAAACAGGGACTGGGCTTTGGGGCAAGGAGCGCAGCGTATTAATAATTTCATCTATCTTTTCTCTGTAAGCCGGCCTTTTGCCTATCTTGGCCAGCTCACGGTTTAGTCTCTGTCTGAATTCAAAGTCGAAACCGTCGGACTCCTTAAGTTCCGTAAACTTTCCGACCGCATTCTTTGCAATCTCGAGAGAGGCGAACTTCTCTCTGCAGGCTTTGCAGGCTGTAAGATGAGTGCCGACGAGTTCCTTCTCTTTTGTTCTAATCCTCCCATCCAGGTAAGATGACAATCTTTTTAAGTCTATGTGTCTTAACATCTCGATACCCTTTATCTTTTTTTGTTTTTGAAATATTTTCCAAGGCTCTCTGCCAGAAACAGTCTCGCCCTGCTAAGCCTCGAACCGACCGATCCTACTCGGCACTTCAATATCTTTGCCGCATCTTCATATGAACAGCCCTGTATATCGCAGAGTACCAAAACTGCTTTATATTTTATGGGGAGCCGGTTTACATGCTCCTGAATCAGGTCTTCCATCTCTCTATTCATAGCCGAGTCTGAGGGCATCTTCTCTCTGCCCTCTATCATATCCTCCAGGCTCAATCCTTCAAGCCTCAGTAGTTCCCGGTTTATCGAGACCTCTTTTTTATATCTATTATCCCTGAAAAAATTCTTGCAGAGGTTTCCCGCGATTGTGTAGATCCAATTCAGCGCCTTGCCCTGCGCTATATATCTCGTTAAATTCATATAAGCCTTCATAAAGACATCCTGTGTTATCTCCTCCGCCGCTTCGCGGCGGCCTATCATTCTATATACGTAATTAAGGATACGCCTCTTATGCCTATTGTAAAAGATGTCGAAAGCCGATTTATCGCCGTCTTTTGCCCTCTCAAGCAAGCTCTCGTCAGAAGTATTCGCCGCGTAATCTGCCATCTTGCCCCTTCAGTATATATAACACGATAACAGTTAAAAAATTCCAATAATATTACTTTATATCCTACTCTCAGAAAAGCCGTTTTGCAACAAAAAAAGAAGGGGTATCTATATGATACCCCTTAAAGGTGGTTCTCTGTCTCTTTCTTTAGGGCCGCCTTATTCTTCCTTCGCAGGCAGCTTGATTATAACCTCGATATCGCTCCCTTCAAGCCGAGTAGAGGAGAGCTTGCCTCTCTTAAGCGCCTTGGATGTGCGTCTATAGAATTTCCGCAGCGCCTGATTCATCTCTCGTTTAGAGCTGTCCGAAAGCTCTTCTGTCGCTCCAGCACTTTCTGTCTCCACTGCATGTTTATCTTGGAGCACCTTCCTCGTCTCTTTCAACTCCTCAAATGCTCTCTCGATCTCTTCGATATCTATCATGCCGTAACTCCTGAGAATCTGCGGGCTAAATACGCCTGGGACTGGAACTGTCGGGAGCCCTGGCGAACCCGGACCGGGGTCGCCGCCGGCGATCGGGGTGCCTTTATCCTCTCCACCTTCGGAATCTTCGGGAGAGGTTGTTATCTCCAGAGTAATGTTCATGCCGCCCATGCGCAAGGTGATCGTGTTGTTTCCGTCCGTGAAGCTGTATGTATATTCATCGGCAGGCTCGCCGGGCACCCTGCTGTCGTCTTCTATCCTTATCTCTATACCTGTCTCATCCACTTTTATTACGACGTTCCTGATATACAAATATACTGCGATAATCTCTCCTGCTTCATTAAAGTCGTATCCATATGTAACGGTCTCGCCGTCCGGCCGCTCCATCTTGACGGTATGGCCCTGTGCGTCTTTTATAATAAAGCGCCCGTCTTTCTCTGATACGGTCTTTCCCCAGGGGTCTATACCTATTTTCGTCCGTTCGGCATCATCTTCGTTCTCATTCTTCAGTCCGATCATCCTCTCGGCCGCTGCATGCGCCGCAGCCACATCTTCGCTCGGCATAAATTCCGGAGAGGTAGCATCCTCTTTTAGCGCGCCTGGTGATTTTGGGTTTTGGGCAGAGAGGGGCGATGCGCTGACTACGAGAAAGAGGCAGGTTATAAAGAGACACATAAAGATGTGGGTCTTTTTGCAGAGAGACATCTAACTACCCCCATTTTTTGTTAATAGCTTTTTAAATGCGCTAACTAGCTGCCGAAAAAAAATATGCGCATGCCCTTCGACTCAAGTATACATTATAACCCGGCAGTTTTCAAGGCAGAAAAACAACCTTTTTGATTTTTAACAGGGGTTTAATATAGGGGTTTTAAATAACGAGTATGAACTCGCCGCGCGGGGGCGTAGCCGCGAAATGCTCTTTAAGGAGACTTACTCTCTCTCGTCTGACCTCTTCGAATTTTTTCGTAACCTCGCGTGCCACAACGAGTTGGATATCACCGAAGATATCGAGGATGTCATCGAGCATCTTGGTCAGTCTGTGGGGGGATTCGTACAAGACTATCGTCCTCTTCTCAGATGTAAGCTCTTTTAGGCGTTTTCGCCTCTGCGAAGACTTATTCGAGAGGAACCCTTCGAATACGAATTTGTGGGTTGGCTTACCGGATAAGACGAGCGCCGCTATCAGGGCGGTCGGGCCGGGAATGACCGTCAATGGAATCTCGTTCTCTATCGCGAGCTTGATAATATGCGCCCCTGGATCGGATATCCCGGGAGTGCCGGCATCAGAGATGAGCGCTATATTGCTGCCGTTTTTAAGCCTTTCGATTAAGAGGTCGGCTTTCCGGATCTTATTATACTGAAAATAGCTGGTAAGCTGAGTTGCGATTCCGTACTTTGAAGTGAGGATCTTGCTGTGGCGCGTATCTTCGCAGGCTATTATATCTACTTCCTTTAATATGCGTATGGCGCGGAGGGTGATATCTTCGAGGTTTCCGATAGGGGTGCTTACGATATAGAGAGTGCCCGGTTTCATTATTCTACGGTAACGGATTTTGCCAGGTTTCGCGGCTGGTCTATGTCGTAGCCGAATTCGCGGGCTACGTAAT
>JADHWH010000017.1 GCA_016783555.1 Candidatus Omnitrophota bacterium
ATTCTGCGAAGCCAAGCTTTCATTTCTCTTAGGCTCGGCGAAGCAGAATCTCGTTTCACGTCTCCATTCTGCGAAGCCAAGCTTTCATTTCTCTTAGGCTCGGCGAAGCAGAATCATTCGAATATTCTCCTCAATATCTTCTCAAACTTCTCTACTACTATCTTCGTCGCTCTCTCAGTATCTTTATCCTTTACCTCAATCCAGTGAATATATAAATAGCCGTTATCCTTATCGATATCGACAGTTAAGGTTCCGGGCGTAAGGGTAATGGAATTCGCAAGAAACGTCAAACCTGTATCGGATTTCAGACTTGTCTTTACCTTGACGATACCGGGATGTATCGGTATATCAGGATGGCCCACCCTGTATGCGACGTCGATATTGGCTTTAAAACATTCCCATAAAAATATAGGGACATAATATGCAAACCATAAATAGCGCTTAATATTCTTAAACAGATGCGGCCTCTTTACGAACATATCCCCCGTCAAATATGCGACTAAGGATGCGATGAATATGCCGGCTACAAAGTGCTGCCAATCCGGCGGCCAGCATAACAACATCCAGATAATAAGCGCTAATATAAATAAGATGATGCTGCTTCTCATCTAATGCTCCCGAATACTATCTTTGCGTAGCCATTCCCTGCCGATAAAACCTTCGCGGCCGAATTTATAAAAAGGTCAAAGACCTGCGGCAATAGAAGCAGTCCTCCTGCGATACAGATAGCCGCCAGCGCTATCATCGCCAGCTTCATAGTGAGGGGCGCTTCCTTTACCTTCTCCAACCCCTCGCCGAGCGTTCCAAAGAAAGCCTCTTTCTGTAATTTCAGGTAATAGGCAAGTGTTATTATGCTTACCGATGCGGCTATAGCCGCCATAGCATAATACTCCGCCTGCACAGCCGCCAATATAATTATCAGTTTACTCCAGAATCCGCTTAGAGGCGGCATACCGGAGATAGACATTGAGCCTATCAAGCTGGTCGCGCCTGTAACCGGCATATGCGAATTTAATCCGCCCATCTTCTTAAGATCCCTCGTTCCCGTAGAATATTCGATAGCGCCGGAATTCAAGAATAGAAGACTCTTAAACGTCGCGTGGTTAAAGAGATGAAAGAGCGCGCCGGCAATCGCCATAGGCGTAGCTATTCCTATTCCCAACATTATATAACCTATCTGACTTACGCTGGAATATGCCAGCATCCTCTTTATATCATGCTGCCCTATCGCCAGGAACGCCCCCAGGGTCATAGAGATCACGCCAAGGATCATCAATACAAAATATGTATTCTGGGAAACGCCAAGCACATTAAAAAATATTCTCATCAACGCGTATATACCCAATACCTTTATAAGCAGGCCGGAGAGCATCGCTGATATCGGCGCAGGCGCCGAAGGGTGCGCATCGGGAAGCCAGGCGTGGAAAGGCATTATGGCCGCCTTAAGGCCGAAGCCCAGTATAAAGAGCGGCACGACAAAACCGACTATCTTTCCCGGCCCCTTGGCAAGCAATACGTTGCTCATATCCGCCATATTTAAGGTAGAGGTGTAACTATATAAAAATATTATCCCCAGTAATATAAAAGAGGAGGCTAAAGTCCCCATGACCGCATATTTAAACGACGCCTCTAACTCCTCGTGTTCTATGCCGAAGGCGACCAGCGCATAACTTGCTATAGCGGCTATCTCTAAAAAGACATATAGGTTAAATATATCGCCCGTAGCAATTACCCCGTTCATGCCGGCCAGCATTAATAAAAAGAGCGTATAGAACTTCCACTTGGCAGTATACCTGGCCATATAGCTTATAGAGTAGAGGGTAATGAAGAACGCTATTATATTAACGGTCACCAGCATAAAGCACGTAAGGCCGTCTAAGACAAGGGATATTCCTACAGGCGGCGCCCAACTACCGATCTTGTAGACAAGCATACCATGTTCCCTGACTATACCTACAGATAAGAGTGATAGGATGCCCAGAGAAGCAGTGCATAGATTAGCCAGGAGATCCGGCAAAATCTTGATCCGCCTGCCGAATAAAGATACGAGGAAGGCTGCCCCTAATGGTATAGCTATAAATAACGGGATTATACTCACCCCTTGAGCCTCCTTATCTTTGTTATATCGAATGTGCCGTACCTATCATAAACCCTCATAGCGATAGCGACTATCAAGGCCGTGACCGCCAGCCCTATAACGATAGCGGTCAATATCAATGCCTGCGGCAGGGGATCGACAATCTTTAAGATCTCCTGATCGGGCGCAAGGATAGGCGAGCGGCCCCCTTTGCGGTAACCGACTAATATAAATAATAGATGCGTAGCGTATTCTATTATTATCAATCCGATAATAATCTTGATGAGATTCCTCTTTCGTAAGACGCCGTAAAGCCCGATAGCAAATAATACCATACACAAAAAGTAGATCATGCTATTCTTCCTTCTTAAGAATTTGTAAAAAGACCAGCGCAATAAATATAGCGAACAGCCCCGCCCCTACCTTAAGTGAGATCGCGATATTGCACAAAGGGATGATGCCTGCGCTGAATAAATCGAAAGGTCTGCCCTTACGTATAAAATTCAAGAAAAAATACCCCCCGGTGAAGCCCAGAAGGGCAATAGTCAAAAATAGTATCCCGCCTAAACTTTCAAATATTGAGGCCGCGGCTTTAGAGAACTTCTTTAACGCCAGATCCTTGCCGAACGCCAGCATAAGATGGATAAATGAAAGCGCTATAATAAGACCACCCGCGAAACCGCCGCCCGGCGTCAAGTGGCCATGGACAACTATATAGACCCCGTATAAAAATATAAGCCCTACAGTAAGACGTGTGATAGTCTTGACTATCAGAGTCATGCCGGGTTCTCTAGGGCCTCGCTTACTCGTCTTCTTCATTCACAACCTCATCTATCTTTTTACGTCCGATCTTCCGCATAATTGTAATAACGCCTATCACGGCTGTAAATAATACGGTGGCCTCGCCCAATGTATCGTACGCCCTGAAATCCAGAATCACAGACGCAACTAAATTAGCCGCGCCGGTTTTTTTCAACCCTTCAGCGATATAAGTCCCGGCCACTCTCAAGATAGGCGAACCAAACTCAGGTAGATCCTTTATAGCAAAATATGCTACGCCTAAAAAGACGGCTATAAAAATAAACGTGACTACGGTATTTAAAAGCCAGCGGCCGCTCGTTGAGAAAGGCAGGTCGCGCTTTAGCGTAAGCCTTATCAAGATTATAAGTATTAATATCTCAACGACCAACTGCGTAATGGCGAGGTCCGGAGCCTTGAGTATCAGAAACGCGATAGAGACACCCAGGCCTACGGCGCCCACAGCGATGACGCTGGATATCATATCCTTGATCTCCAGGGCTATCACAGCCCCTATAATCATAAACGACAACAAGATGTATAACTCTAACATGCTCTACCTCAATACGAAAAAGAGAATAATAACACCCAATAAACACCACGCTAGATAAGTAGAGAGCACCCCATTATGCAGCCGCTGCAAGATACGCGTAAAGAAAAACAGAATATTCCTAAACTGGTCATATATATCAAAGAGACCTCTTTCTGCCCATCTATAAAAAAGAGAGAGTACAGGTATATCCTCTATAGTCTGATAGAATCTTACGCCGGAGACCTTCATATCTTCCCTTAGCGGCTCCCCGCCTATGAAAGGCTCGTCCACCCTTAGATTCTTTATGCTGCCGATCGCGTAAATTATAAAACCTACCACTATGCCTATCAGAATAAGGCCTGTACTCAAAGATGCGTTCCACATCCCCGGATAGGTTATCGTCTTTGATATGGATGGCTGAATGAAAAACCTTATAGGAATTTGATAGGCGAATACTCCGAAGAGAACACAGAGCCCGGCCAGTACGGCCGCTGGAAGCCACATGGCAACCCCGACTTCCTGACGTTCGCATCTTCCTTCAGGACACTGCCCTAAAAATACGGCGTGCGTCAACTTCATAAAGCTGGCCAGGGTAAGCGCGCTTCCGAATATAGCGGCTGTGAGCCATATAACCCACAATCTGCCTCCGGAGTTTCCCAACTCTATCAATCCCTGATAGACCATCCATTTCGAAACAAATCCATTAAGCGGCGGCACGCCCGATATAGCCAGGGCCGCTATGAGGCATGATATATAGGTAATAGGCATCGCCTTTGACAAGCCGCCTAATTTATCAAGGTCCGTAGTCTTCCTTTTATGCTCAATTGCCCCGCTGCATAAAAAGAGCCCATACTTATATATGGCATTATTCAACATATGGAAGAGTCCCCCGGCTATACCGATGGGATTTCCGGTTCCTATCCCCAGGACCATATAACCCACCTGGCTTACAGCGTGGTACGCAAGGAGCTTCTTTAAGTTATGCTGGACAAGCGCCATCATTACGGCGGCCAATATAGTAATCGCGCCAAGGGCCAATAAAATAATCGACACCGTTGATCCCGTCTTAATAATAAACATATCCAGCGAAATCCTAGCCAGAAAATATATGCCCAACAACTTATCTAAAGAGGCGGGAATAAAAGCCATAACCGGCACAGGCGCGACTTCTGAAGATTCAGGTATCCATGTATGTAAGGGCATTGCCCCTGCCTTCGCAAATGCGCCGCAGGCCAGAGTTAAAAATGCCGCTATCGCCAGTCCGTTGTTCAAAGGCAAAGAGAGACCGGCCATCGAAAAAGACTTTGTCATAAAGTATATGATACCCACGCCCAGTATCATAAGGGCGTCGCTTCCACCAACGATGATGAGCGCCTTCTTGCTTGCGTATGCCGCATCCGGGCCGCCCATATTTATTAAGAGATACAACGTTATGCCCAAGAATCCCCAGAAGGCGAGGAAGCATATCAAATCGTTAGAGAGCACCGCGCCTATCGAGCCTCCTAAGGTCATAAGCATATAGCCGTAGTACTGGTTTAACCTATCCTTGCCCTTCATAAATCCGAACGAATATACGATAATCAATAACGCAAAGGCGGCGATAAAGAGCGTGACGAAACCGCTCAAGTTGTCCAATTGCAGAAGAAGGGTATTTCCTAAAGTGAAAGAGAGGGGCTTTAGCCTGAACAGGCCGATAACGATAGACAATACAAAGACCGATGTTAAGAGCGCGATAATCTCTTTTACAAATTTTATCCTTTTCGGCATTAAGAGCGTTATTATGCCCGCGATAAAAGGTATGATTATCGGATAAAAAAGGCTATTCATCTCAACTCTTTTCCTGTCATTCTTTTATAAAGCCGCCTGGTCTTCTCCTGTGACAATTTTATCATATCATCGCCGGTAAAGCTTCTCTTTCGGGTCTTTTGGTTTACAGCCGTCATCTTTCGTTCTGTGCAGCAATAGCATGGGTCTATTGCGGCCAGTATTATTGTGGCATCCGATATGGTCTCGCCTATGACCGTCGCCTTGAATGTCGGGAAATTCATATATGTCGGAGCCCTTACCTTGTAGCGCGCGGGTGAATTTGTGCCGTCTGACCTTATATAATGGAAGACCTCGCCCCTGGGGGCTTCCGCATGGCCTATGCCCTCCCCCGGAGGTATCTCTTTAGGGTTTGAATCTATCGACCCTTTCGGCATCTTCTGTACGCACTGTTTTATTATGCTGACCGATTCATACATCTCTAATATCCTTATAACAGCCTTGGCAAATACATCGCCTTCTTTTTGAGTAATGACGTTCCACTTTACCCTGTCATAAGCGGCATATGGGTCGTCGCGTCTTACGTCTTTGTCGACACCCGACGCCCTTGACGTCGGGCCTAACGCGCTGTAACTCAATGCGTCCTCTTTAGACAAAATTCCAATTCCTTTTAAGCGCGCGCCCAAGACCGGGTCATCAAGAACCGCACCCTTAAACATATCCAGCGCCCTTAAGGTGTCGTCCATGCCTTTTATGAGTCCGGGTATGTACTCATCCTCTATATCACGCTGGACGCCTCCTACCTTCATCATCGCGTAACTCTGCCTGCTTCCGGTTATAGCCTCAAAGAGGTCGCAGACGATCTCTCTATATTTCCATGCCCACATCCAGACTGTATTATACCCCAAAAAGTGGCCTGCCAGCCCCAGCCACAACATATGCGAATGCAGTCTCTCAAGCTCCGCCACTATAGTCCTTATATAAAGCGCCCTGTCCGGGACTTCTATGCCGCCTGCATCTTCGATCGCCTGAACAGAAGCTATTGGGTGGCTCGTCGAACATATACCGCATATGCGCTCTACCAAAAATATTATCTTGTGATAACTCATGGATTCCGCTAATTTCTCTATGCCCCTGTGGACATATCCTATCCTTACATCTATATCTATGACCGTCTCTCCGTCAACAGTGAGCTGATAAAATTCCGGCTCTTCCTGCAGCGAATGGTATGGCCCGATAGGAATCGTAACTTTGTGGCTCATTAACTCTTTCCCTCTTCTTTCTCTGCCTTTCTGATCTCGTAATCCTCTTCCTTATAATCCCTTCTTAAAGGATAAAGCCCCTCCGGCCAATCATCGGGTAAAAGAAGCTTCCTCATATTCGGGTGGTTCTTAAATTCAACGCCGAATAACTCGTGGATCTCCCGCTCTATCCACTCTGCGCCCTTCATAATCGAAGTCAACGATTCTATGACAAGACTCTTCTTATCCAAAGAGGCCCTCAGGCTTACTACCAGGCTCGCCTTTGCGAAGCTGAAGTGATAGAGTATCTCCATGCTGTCAAGCATATCTACACAGCTTGCCGTATTGAACCTTGCCTCCGATTCGTTAAAGATAAATTTCACAAAATCGGTCAGGTCTTTAGGATCTATGTCGATATAGATCCTCTTATAGGACTTTTCGAAAATATTTCTTATCCTATCTCCGAATCTTTCCTTAGTCTTCTTTAAGAGTTCGTCTTTTGTCATTTCTTTTTGCCTTTAATCTTCTCTATTAATTTAACCACGCCCAGTATAATCGCCTCCGGCTTAGGGGGGCATCCCGGAATATATATATCTACGGGTATAACCTGGTCTAATGGTTTGCCGCATGCATAGCTCCCCCTGAATACCCCTTGAGAATTCGCGCAGTTTCCTACTGCCACAACTAAGCAGGGTTTCGGTGTCTGGTTATAAATCCTCTTTACGCGGGATTCGCCCAGTTTATTCACTATTCCGGTGCAGAGAAGCACATCGGCGTGCCGCACGCTTCCGACTAAGAGCATGCCGAATCTCTCTATATCATATCTTGGCGTAATACAGTCGAGTATCTCTATGTCGCAGTTGTTGCAGCTCCCGGAACATAAGTGGAATACCCACGGTGATTTTAACAGCGCCTTTAACTTTATGCTCACCCCGTTAGACCTCCTTACCCCGTAGACCTCAAAAAGGTCTAACGGGGCTCATCTTATTTCCCCAAAAATGCCAATACGACGGCAAGCACGGCAAGCCCCGTTATAGGGCCCCAGAATAGCTTTACCGCCTGGTCGATCCTTAATCTGGGATTCGTATTCCTTATCAAAATAATTATTACAAGAAGGCCTACAATTTTCAATATACCCCATATCGCGGCCGGAAATGCCAGCTCTATGCCGCCGATAAATATAATAACCAAAAATACCGGCAGGGTAAAGAGCATCATGGCGCGCGTCAATTTATACATCGCAAGCACCGTGCCTGAATATTCTATAATGGGGCCTCCTATTAACTCTGTCTCGGCCTCGGGCATATCGAACGGCACCAGCGCCAGCTTTGCCTGCATGCATATTATGGCTACTACCAGCGCTATCGCGCCTGATGCGCTTCCGGCAAATACGCCGTTATGCGCCTGGTAATTCAGGAGCTGGCCGATTTTTATTAAGCCTCCGGACTTTATAACAGGCACCAATATCGCAAGGATAAAAGGAAGTTCGTAGCTCAACAGAAGTTTCATCTCACGGGACGCCCCAATCGAGGCGATAGGATTGCCCGACGAGAATCCGCCCATTATGACGCTTATCGAAGGAATCGCCAAAAGATACAATACCACTATGAGGTCGCCTATGAAGCTTGCATTTGGGTTTGCATCCATAATCCATAGCAGGGTGGATACGAGGGTTATGCCGACAAGGCCTATGACAGGGCTTAGAAGAAACGTGATCTTATTTGCTGTGCTGGGCAGTATTGTCTCTTTGCCCAATAGTTTTACTATATCTATCAAAGGCTGTAAAAACGGCGGGCCTACCCTCCACTGCACCCGCGCCGTTACCTTTCTATCTATCCAGCTTGAAAGAAGCCCGGCTGCGGCAGTAAATAGAAAACCCGGCAATATTAAAAAGTAGAACAGCACCTTCATTTTTTAGCGGCCTTCTTAACTTCGTCTCTCTCCCAATGCACCGAATGAACTACTACATTCTTTCCTATCGCGTACAAATTCTTCTCTTCGTCTTCTTTAAAATCGCCGTATTGTATCGCGCCGCACTTACATACCTCTACGCACTCAGGAAGCTCGCCCTCTTCTAAACGCTCCAGGCAGAGGTCGCAGTTGTAGGACATGTAAGGAATAAAATCCGGAAGTATTACGCCGGAATGACAGGCGTGGGAACATGTCTTACAGCTTGTGCAGCGCATATTATGCCTTCTCAATATCTTATCCGGACCCTTCTCGAGAGCCTCGAACGGGCATGCGCTTACACAGTTTTCTCTTTCGCATTTGCGGCATATAAGCGCGTATGTCGCCATCTCCTGAAGGGATAAGATCCCGTAATTTCCGGGATGGTAATAATAACTGCATTCTCTGGCGCACTTCTTATCATGTTCTTCGAACTTATCCAGGTCTATGAACAACCGGTTCAATCCCATATGTTCGGATAATCCTTTATTGTTTTATATGAAAATACAGGGCCGTCTTTACATGCGTAGGAGTTGCCTATGCGGCAATGGCCGCACTTTCCTATGCCGCAGCTCATATTCTTCTCCATCGAAAGATATATATCTTCAGGTTTATACCCTATCTCGAGCAGTTTAAATGTGACAAACTTCATCATTATAGGCGGACCGCATACTACGGAAACGCTCTTATTAAGGTCGATCTTAAGATCTTCTAAAATAGTCGTAACAAGCCCTACATTACCTTTCCATTTAGCGTCGCCGGCATCAACGGTTAATTTCACGTCTGACCTTCCGTCCTTAGACCATCTATCCACTTCGTCTTTATACATTATATCGGGCGGTGTCTTTGCGCCGTATTTTAAGTATATCTTTTTATAATTATCCAGCTGGTTAAATAATGCGTATATAAGACTTCTGATCGGGGCAAGTCCTACTCCGCCGCCTACTATAAGTATCTCCTTACCTTTAAATTCCCCCAGGGGATAACCTTTGCCGTAAGGCCCTCTTAAGCCTACTACGCCGCCGGTCTTCATCCTGTGGAGCGCGCCTGTGACCCTTCCCACATCCATTATGGTGAATTCTAATTTTGTATCATCCTTGGGGTTGGATGACGGCGTAAAGGGCCCCTCGCCAAAGCCCGGTATTGCCACCTCCATGAACTCGCCTGTCTTAAAAGAGATCCTCTCCTTCGGCTTTAAGACAAATGTCTTTATTGTAGGGGTCTCATCCTTGACATCTATTATCTCCGCTTCAATAAATTTATAGGGGTTTTCCATCTTAAATGAGGCCTTGACTTACGGAGCGCAAGCGAACGTAAGTCATATGGCCGAATTTAATCCGCCGTAGCCATGCTTTCATCTTTACATGCACGTGCGAAGGCGGATACTTCTCTATTTACCCTGAACAATTTTCTTTAAGACCTCGCGAATGTCAATCTTTCCGGGACATGCCTCTATGCAGCGGCCGCAGCCCGTGCAGCCGAAGATACCTAATACATCCGGGAAGAACTCAAATTTCTTATCGAATCTGTTTCGCAGTCTTTCGTAAAGATGCCTGCGGGGGTTTGCGCCCCCGGCCACCCTCGCGTAGCTGTTATATAGACATGCGTCCCAGGATTTATACCGCGCCTTTATATTATCCTTCTTCTGATCGCTCAAACCAAAGCAGTGGCACGCGGGGCAGCAGTGGTTACATCCGCCGCACTCTATACATGTGGAAGCGAAATGGTTCCATATATCGCCGACGGCGTAACTCTTCTTTATACTCCCCGTTATAGATTTTTTATCCGGTGTCTCCTTCTCCTGAGCCTGGCTCTTTAAGCTATTCTTAAAAGACTCTCTTTTTGCGGATCTATTCTTAATCTGAGTCTCATCCGCTTTGGAAAAGAGGTCTCTATTCTCCGCTATAAGATTCCTCCCCTTTTCGGATCCCACTTCAACTATAAAATCGTCCGCCTCTTTGGAGAGGTTAAGGTCAAAACCTTTTTCCGGATAAGGGGTTATATCCAAGGCCACGCAGAAGCATGTCTCCCGCAATAGATTGCAGTCGCAGGAGATTATTGTTGTATCCTCCCTCATCTTTATATAAAAAGGGTCTTTCGGATCATTATCCTTAAAGACAAAATCCTGTATTGCAAGCGAGGTGATGTCGCAGTTCTTTACTCCCACTAATATCTGTTTATTATGTCCGCGGCCAGCGGGGGGGAATGTATCTACCTTCTCTCTTGAGTGCGTGAGAAAACTCTTAATAGGCTCTGAGGCGCGGATCTGGTCTGGTATGTATTTTTCCTCGTATTCAGGGTCGAATTTTTCATAAGAGATAAAATCATTCTTCTTTGCCGGGGCATAGACGTCTCTCTCTTTTGAAAGGTTTAAAAGGAAGGTCCTGAAGTTTTCGCTGTTTATTACGTAATACTCTCTGGCCATAATGCAGAAGTTGTTAAAAATATATTAAAAATAGTTTTTAGTTTAAGCTTAAATTATAATATAAAGCGCACGATTCTGTCAAGCGAATTAAAACTTTACGATCATAGCCCGGGGCGGACACGCCTTCACGCACAATTCGCAGGCTATGCATTTGGAAGGATCGAAATCGACCATCATTGTCTTTTTATTTACAACGAGCGCGCTGGTGGGACATACGCTTACGCACGCGCCGCAGTGGGTGCATATCTTCTCGTCGCGAGTTACATCCTTATCCAAAGGCTGAATCTTAACGCCGTTATCCTGCAGATATTTTACGCCGCTGGCATACTCCTCTTTCTTGCCGCCCAACTCCAGCACCATCAATCCCTCTTCTTTAGGCGTGATCCGTGCCTGGAGTATATTGAAGATGAGGCCGTAATCCTTAACCAATTTATATACAATGGGCTTATCCAGTAATTTACGCGGAAATGTCAATACCAATCTCTTCTTAACCATCTCTATTCTCCTTGTCATTGCGAGGAGGCTGCCGAAGGCAGCCGACGAAGCAATCTCAGAGATTGCTTCGCTCTCTTTGTTCGCTCGCAATTAATTCGGCCATATAACTTAGCTTCGCTTATGCTCGCTAAGTTATGGCCTCATTAACTTTATCTTGCCCCAGGTGCCGAACTTGCTTCCTACTATCACGATAACGCCTTCAACCCCCTGGATAGACTTTGCAAAAGATATGCCCCTCTCTATGTCATCCGCGCTCTTTACTATATTTCCGGTAGCGGTCGCAGCCGCATCCGCAAGAGCTGTATCCTTAGATATTACGCATGCCGCATCGGCCTTTCCTAAGCTTAAAGAATGGCCGACTGTGCCGCTGGATGTGCAGATACCTAGAGGGGTATCGCTAGCTATTATCTCAAATGTAAGCCTTCCTGTCAATACCGACTTTCCGGCGAATACGCCGAATCTTCTCATCTTTGAGCTCTTGATAAATATATCCCCGCCGTTCTCTACGATGACATCCTTCGAAAAGCGCAATAGCCCCCTGCCCACGAATTCCGCAACAGCCCCTGCAATCGCCGCCATAGGCCCTACGCCGGAGCGTCTTCCCGCCTCTATCATCCTCTCTATAATAGGCGGCGCGCTCTTCTTTGCCTCAATCGGCTCCAGCGCCTCCTTAAACGCCGGATCCATCCCGATATAATCCTCTATCTCCTTCCTATATTTACGTATCAGCCCCAGCGCCTCTCTCCCCAGATCCCTCTCTCCTATAATACAGATATCCGTCTCCTTATAAGAGACGACCGTCCTCGTCAAATCATCACTCTTTATCCAATCCCTATATTTTCTTAACATATGCGGGGGAGTTGCTCGCTTGCGAGCATCTTAAGGAGGCGCAGGCCGCCGGTTTCGGTCTTGAGGCAGACCTTGCCTTTATAGCCGTTTACAATTTCGCCTATGATGCGTGCGCCTTTTCCCTGCGGATGGTTCTTTAACAAGCTTAATGCCTTCTTTGAAGCTTTTTTTGAAACAATGATTACGACCCTGCCCTCATTGGCCATATAGAGCGGATCAAAACCCAATAGTTCACAAACACTCTTAACGGGGCCTGATACGGGTATCTCACCTTCATCTATGACTATCCCGAATCTCCTTCCCTCGACGAATTCATTTAAAGTAGTGGCCAATCCGCCCCTCGTCGGGTCGCGCATGAACCTTATCTCGCCCGATAACCCGCCCATCCGCGAAAGAAGGCCGTTAAGAGGGGCGCAGTCGCTCTTTACTTTATTGTCAAATTCAAACCCTTCGCGTGATGACAATATACTCACACCATGCCGGCCGATAGAGCCGCTTATTATGATTTGATCGCCGGTCCTTACGTTATCCAAAGATAGATTAAAATTCTCCAGTCTTCTACCCACTCCGCTTGTATTTATAAATATTTTATCGCACATCCCCTTCTCGACAACCTTCATATCGCCGGTTACGACATTCACCTTTGCCAGACGAGTAGCGGTCTTTATGGATTTCGTCACCCGTTCCAATATCTTCATCTCGAGTCCATCTTCGATAATCAGTCCGACGGATATAAAGAGAGGCCTTGCCCCGCATACGGAAAGGTCGTTTACGGTGCCGTATATGGAGAGGCTTCCTATGTCGCCGCCTGCGAAAAAGATGGGGTTTACGACATAAGAGTCGGTCGTAAATAGAATCTTCTCCCTGCCTATATTAAGGCAGGCTCCGTCATCAAGCTTCGACAAAAAGGGGTTCTTCAATTCCTTAATGAAGAGCCCCTTTATCAAATCATGCATGAGCCTGCCGCCGGAACCGTGGCTCAATGTTACTCTTTTCATCTAAAAAATCTGTTTACTATCGGCATCCTTCTGTCTCTGCCGAACGCCTTTGGGGTAATCTTGACCCCCGGCGGCGACTGCCTCCTTTTATACTCGTTTCTGTCCACCATCGATACGACCTTATTGACTATGCCCTTTTTAAAACCGGCCCTTATTATATCTTCCTTCGCCTTATCCTTTTCCACATAAGCGTCGAGTATCCTGTCCAATACCGGGTATGGCGGCAGTATATCCTGATCCCTCTGTCTTTTTTTCAATTCAGCTGTCGGCGCGCGTTTGATTATTGATACAGGGATACATCTTTGTTTCTCTTTTTTGTTTATGTGCTCGACTAATCTATAGACCATGGTCTTCGGCACATCCTTGAGCGCCGCGAATCCGCCCACCATATCTCCGTAGAGCGTGCAGTACCCGACGCTTATCTCGCTCTTGTTGCCGGTCGATACGACGAGCCACTTAAATTTATTGGAGAGGGCCATAAGGATATTTCCCCTTATGCGGGCCTGAAGATTCTCCTCAGCAACATCAGGCCTTCTTTTTTTAAACTCACGCTTAAGATCCGATAGATAGACATTATAAATATTATTTATGGGCATGGTAATCAATCTGATACCCAGGCCCCTTACAAGGCTTCTGGTATCCTTCTTTGTCCTCGCCGAGGTAAACCTTGAAGGCATAGATACGGCGATTACATTCTCGCGCCCGAGCGCGTCACAGCAGACCTTGGCCGTAAGCGCGGAATCTATCCCGCCGCTTAATCCTAAGACCACTTTCTTAAAGCCATTCTTCCGGACATAGTCTCTCATGCCCAAGACTAAAGCGGAATATACCTCATCAAGCGGTTTAAGGGGTCTCTCCACCCTTCCCAAGCTCTCTCTCGGTCTTTTGATATCCAGGTCCACGATGGCGAGGTCTTCCTTAAACTGTCCTGCCCTCATTATGATATTACCCTTCGGCCCGATTATAATGCTTCCACCGTCGAAAACAAGCTCATCCTGTCCGCCCACCATATTACAATAACATACAAAGGCCTTATTCTTTACAGCCCTTTCTCTAAGCATCCTCTGTCTCTGGACGATCTTACCCGCGTGATAGGGCGAAGCCGAGATATTGATTACGAGCCTCGCCTTGCCTTTTCTGCACGCGGTCCTGTGCGGGCCCCGGGGATGCCATATATCCTCGCATATACTTACGCTGAATGCGGTATCGCCAAAAGGTATTACCGGTACATTATCACCCGGGTAAAAATACCTCTTTTCGTCAAAGACGCCGTAATTAGGAAGGGTTATCTTGCGGTAAATATCTATAAGCTTCTTGTCGTAAATAAGCGCCGCCGCATTGTATCTCCCGTTTCCAGAGTAATGAGGAAAACCGACAACCGCAAATATAGACTTTGTCGCGCCTATTATACGCCTGAGCTCTCTCTTGTTTTCTTTAAAGAAGTTCTCTTTCAAAAGCAAGTCTTCCGGCGGGTAACCGCACAGCGCTAGTTCCGGAAATATAACTATATCGGCTTTTTGATCCCGCGCCTTTAATATATAGTTTATTATCTTATCGGCGTTTCTCTGAATTGCGCCTACTGTCGTATTTATCTGTGCAACCGCTATTCTCATCTCTTAAATTTCCCGATGATCTGGGCCTCCCCTAATATGTGGCCTTCCATCCTCTTAAGGAGTTCTTTTTTCGTAGCTCCAGGCTCCAGCCCGAGTTTCGTATCCAATGCATAGAGTTTAAAGAAATATCTGTGAGGTCTGCCCGGAGGGGGGGCCGGCCCGCCGTATCCTATCTTTCTAAAATCGGTTATGCCCTGCATTGCGCCGTTATCCAATCTCTTCTCTTTTGGAATGCCTTCACTAAGGCCTCTCTCTTCGGGCGGGATATTATAGACTACCCAATGTACCCATGTCATCATGGGCGCATCCGGGTCATCGCATATAAGCGCCAGAGACTTTGTCCCTTCAGGCGCGCCTCTCCAGGTAAGAGGCGGCGATAGATCCGCGCCTTCACAGGTATACTCTTTGGGAATAGAACTTCCTTCTTCAAATGCCGGACTCTTAATTTCGAGAGCCATAACTTCACCCCCTGTAAAAGTCAAAAATAATAATAAAATTATAATTACAAAAATCTTACCCATATAATTCATCTCCTTGAATGATTGAAGTCCGACTTCAATCATTTTATTAAAACAATCCCTTTATGACCGCGCCGCACTTTGAGCATTTCGAATCTTTTAAGCCTGCGTTCTCTGCCGCAAACCCTGATCTCTTTATTAAAAGCGCACTACAATTATAGCACATAGTATTATCCGATTCACCTAAAACATTACCGATATAGATATAGCGCAACCCCGCCTCTCTTCCTATCGCCTCTGCTCTCTTTAGCGTCTTTAAGGGCGTCGGCTCTGAACGCGCGTATTCGTAATCCGGATGAAACCGGCTTATATGCCAGGGAATATCTATATCGACACCGGCTATAAATCCGGCTATATCCCTTAACTCCTCGTCGGAGTCATTCTTACCCGGCAGAACCAAGGTCGTAATCTCAACCCAGATGCCCAATCTCTTCATAATCTTAATCGATTCTAATACGGGCTCAAGGGCTGCCTTGCAGATATCCTTGTAGAAATCCTCGCGGAATGACTTCAAATCGACATTGCAGGCATCGAGATACGGCTTGATGGTCCCAAGCGCTTCTTCTGTCATGAAGCCGTTGGTTACAAAACTGTTATATAATCCTTCTTTTTTCGCTATCCGCGCCGTTTCATACGCGTACTCGAAGAATATCGTCGGTTCTGTATAGGTATATGATATACCCCTGCACCCGCCTTTTTTGGCCTCGCGCACCACCTCTTCGGGTTTTAATTCATATCCCGACATATCCGGCGCGACTCTTTTGTTAGACTGGGAGATCTGCCAATTCTGGCAGAAGCCGCATCTAAAATTGCATCCGACCGTAGCTATAGAATATGATCTCGTTCCAGGAAAAAAATGATAAAGAGGTTTCTTTTCTATGGGGTCTACATGGGATGCTATCACTTCGCCGAATACATGGGTATATAGCTTACCTTCTCTATTCTCTCTTACGCCGCAGAACCCGAATTGTGAATCAGCGATCTTGCAATGATGGTTACAGAGATAGCAATGGACCTTCTTACCCTTAAGCTTCTCATATAACATCGCTTCTTTCATCATATCCTTAACCGCCAACCCGCTTTACTTATACATAAAGTAGGCGCTGCATGCGCCTTCAGATGAAACCATGCACGGACCGACAGGATGTCCGGGGGTACACCCCTTGCCGAAGAGCCTGCAGTCTGTCGGGACCCTCTTTCCCTTTAAGACCTCGCCGCAGATACACCCTTTTTTATCGCGCGGCCTTTTAGGCAATCTTATTTTAAAATTCTCCTCGGAATTGAAACTACGAAAATCTTTCTTGATCGCAAGCCCGCTTGCCGGGATAACGCCGATACCGCGCCATTCTGAATCGGCCGTCTTAAAGACCTCTTTCATAAGCAGTTGCGCGAGCCTGTTTCCCGTCGGCCTGACTACCCTGTCATACTGAATCTCCACTATGGGATCTTTCTTTACAACCTGCCTTATCAGCATATAGATACCCTGCATGATATCGAGCGGCTCAAAACCGGCTATCACGCAGGGGATTTTATAACTCTTGCTTATGAAACCATATGGCCGCGAGCCTATTATAGCGCTTACATGCGCCGGCAATATGAACCCGTCCAGATTAACGTCCCTGTCGCTTATAAGCGCCTTTAACGCGGGGGGCATTACCTTGTGGCCGCAGAGCACAAAGAAGTTTTTTATTCTCTTCTTCTTTGCCTCCTTTATAGCCGCTGCGATTGTAGGGGCTGTCGTTTCAAAACCAATACCCAAAAATACTATTTTCTTATCAGGATGCTTTACGGCCAACCCCAGCGCATCGAGGGCAGAATATACAATCTTTACATTCCCCCTTTCCGATCTTACCTCCCTTAAAGACGATCTTGACCCGGGGACGTTCACCATATCGCCGAAAGTAGCTATTACTACGTCTCTCAATCCGGAATAAGAAATTGCCTTATCGATGTAAGACGTGGGCGTAACGCAGACAGGGCATCCTGGACCGGAGAGGAGTCTTACATTAGGCGGTAAAAGAGCCTTTAAGCCGAACCTCGCTATTGCCATAGTATGCGTCCCGCAGACCTCCATGAATCTATATTCTCTTCTTTCCGCGGCTTTCTTTATCTCATCCGCCAGAATCTTTATCAATCTTTTGTCTCTATACTCGTCGATATACTTCACCCCGTTAGACCTCCTCATTACTCTTCTGCCTGTAGGGCAGGCTAAAGCCTGCCCTACAAGTCCTGAGTATTATCTCCCCTCAGCCTCTATTAGAGGTCTAACGGGGTTCACCCCGTTAGACCTCTTCGTCATCTTTCAAAGGTCTAACGGGGTTCATAGCCTAAGCTTTTTATAAAGCGTTATGGTCTCCGCCGCCCTTTTTTTGTCAATCTTCTCTATGGCAAAACCTGCGTGAATAATAACAAAATCTCCGATATCTACTTCTTTTAAAAATCGCAAGTCTACTTCCCTCTTAAGGCCTTCGGTTCTCGCGATTGCCTTTTTATCATCTATCTTTATTATCTCCATCGGGATACCCAGGCACATATCTAGTTCCTCGCCCCGTTAGACCTCTTCGTTATATTTGAAGGTCTAACGGGGCTCGCTAGGGCTATTGCGGCCTGCCCCACAGAAATGCCGGCGTCTGTCGCCGGGAAGGCGCGATGCGTATAGAGATCAAAGCCCGAATGATTGAGCAGCGCAAGCGCTTTTTCAAATAGCAGTCTATTTTGAAAGACTCCGCCGCCGAACGCCACTCTCTTTATGCCGCTCTCTCTTCTTAAACTCCTGCATACAGTTAATATAATATTGCTTATGCTGTTATGAAACCGCGCTGCGATTATAGGCGGCCCTATCCCATCTTCAATATCTCTTACAATACCCCTTATCATCTCTTTAACGTCAATAACGTAGATACCCTTTCTTCTTATGACATTATTTTTGTACCTTCCTTTTTCGCCGAATGCCTCTTGAGCGGATTTCTGCAGATCTATAGCCGCTTCGGCTTCAAAATTTACCTTAAATATGCAGAGTATTATCGATGAGACGGCATCGAAGAGCCTGCCCACGCTGCTTGTGAGAGGTGAGTTTATCTTTCTCTCCACGGCATATTTTAATTTATGCCAATCGTCTTTATTAAGCCTTCTTACAAATGGTATCTTCAAATCCAGAAATTTATCCCCAAAACTATTCTGTAAGTAAGCCGCCGCCATCCTCCATGGTTCTGCCACGGCTTTATCTCCGCCCGGCATGGGAAGATACTCAAGGTGGGCCGCCCTCTTAAAACTCTTAAATGTGGATATTAGAAATTCGCCGCCCCATATGCTGCCATCAGGGCCGTATCCTGTGCCGTCGAACGCGACACCTATCACCCTGCCCTTTAAGTCGTTATCCCTCATGCAGCTCGCTATGTGGGCGTGGTGATGCTGGACTTTAAATAGCCTTGCGCTATCGGGCATTATCTCCTCGGCGAGGTCTGTAGAATTATAACCCGGATGCATATCAGAGACTATTATCCCGGGGCTTGATCTCTTTAATTCACGCTTTACGGCTTTCTCGAACCTCGAGAAGTTATCGTAATCGGCCAAATCCCCGAAGTCCCTGCTCACAATAAGCCTGCGCCCTTTCTGAAGGGCATAGACTCCCTTAGACTCCGCCCCTAACGCCAATACCGTCTCTCTAACTCTGCGCTTCTTCATAGCATTATATTATACCAAATAGCAAGCCACATTTGAAATAATTTGTAAGGGGGCTGACTATAGTGTAAAGTTTAAAGCGCCGCCGACATGTCCGCCGTAGCCTTGGCGAAGGCGGAAGGCGGCACCACAGCTTTGCGCTTTTCGCTTTGCACTTTACGCTATCGTTTTAGAATAAAAAGACGGCGGCGGCGATAACAGTAGAGTACCATCCGTTAGTGCCGATGACGGTGGATTGGGTAATATTGGTAGTGCGGACAATCTTGTCGCTTATCCTAAAGGTCTCCTTCTTTTCGTCCCAGCCACGGTCTTCGTCAAATTCCAGGCCCAGGGTGGACGCAAGCATAGCGGCAGCTAAGTCTTCGGCGTAATCCCCCGCTGCCTCCTCGGTCTCTCCGTAGGCGTGATGTTCGCTTAAGTAACCGTATGCGTCTTTATCGGCGGGTATGGCGCATCCGATGGAGGCCGCGATAAGCCTGTGCGGCTCGCGGCCGGAGCATTTAGCCAGGACGGCGAACGTGACCATGCCGGGGATGAGCTCCTTAAGACCTTCATTCTTTGAGATAGTCTTGCAATTGGGCGGGAAGATGCTTGAGACGTGCACGATATTGCATTTTTCTATGCCGCCGTCTCGCAGGGCAAGCTCATAGGACCTGAGCTCTTCCTTATGAGAACCGACGCCCTTGGTAAGAAACATCTTCTTGGGGACTAATATCTTCTTGCCGGCGGTCAGTATCACGTATTATTATTTTCCTTTTTAGGAGAAATTCTTTTATCGTTTAAGAGAAAATTATACCCCAGGATCTTATATATAAGTTTTGCTGCCATAAAATCGGGCGCTATCATATCTTTGATAGGGGTAAGCTCCACAACATCAAAACCAACGATATTCTTATACTGCATTATAAAACGGATGAGATCCAAGACCTCATACCATCCCAATCCGCCCGGTTCGGGGGCGCCGACAGAAGGCATGATAGAGGGGTCAAAGACATCGAGGTCTATGCTTAAATATACGTTTTCGGAAAGGGCGTCTTTTATCTTCTCCCTCCAATTGGGAATATCGAGTATATCGTAGACACTGAATACCGTTACATTTGGATTCGGAAGAAAACTCTTGTCTTCCTTTGACAGATTTCTTGTGCCTACTATGACGGTATGGCACATCTCGCTTATGCGCCTTGCGACGCAGGCATGGTTAAAGCCGGTATTGTTATAGGTATCCCGAAGGTCGTGGTGGGCATCCAGATAGAATACGCTTAAATCTTTATAACTCTTCTGCATGGCCTTCACGGCACCTATGGCTACCGTGTGTTCACCCCCGACGGTAACAGGGAATTTAGAATCTTTTATTAAAGATGTTATTCTTTTCTCAACCTTCGATACCATCTCCTCTGGGGCAAGATTCTGCACCTCCGGCGCATCTATTGTATGGATTCCTATTTTATAGGTATCCTTTCCGATCTCCTCATCAAAAAGCTCTATGTTGCCCGAGGCATTTATTATAGCGGCCGGCCCTTCTTCTGTCCCTTTCCTATAGGTAACGGTCTTCCCGTACGGCACAGGCACTATTACCACCTTAGACTTTTCATAAATAAAACAGCTGTTGTCCTGGCCGCCGAACCTCGCCTGAACAAACTCCTCTTGAGATATCTTATCTTCCATAAATCTCCTTTAATCTATTTGAAACAGCTATATTAAGATCTAAAACGCGGTCGGCCTCTTCGATATCCATCGTGCCCAAGCCGCAGCTCGGTGTAACCATGAGCGAATCTAAAATCTGGCCTTCTTTAATGCCTTTTTTTGTCAAATACCCAAAGCCTTCTTTTAGTCTCTCTATAAGGCCGTCTTCTTTCTCCCTCTTTATCGCGTCGGAAGTCGGCGATATGCCCCATGCCAACACTCCCCCGTTGTTTAAAAAGTTCTTTACGGCCTCCGGATAAAGTGATATAGACTTTGGATAGTTATACGCATCGAAGTTTAATATATCCAGATCCAGCCCCAAAAGGATCGACCAGTCGGTGTTGCCGCAGCAATGTATACCCGCGAGCGCGCCCTCTTCGTGTATAGCCGCCACGATCTCTCTTATCTTTGTCGTTACGTCCTCGGTCTTTATATTGATCACGCTTGAACCTATCGACACAAGATACGGCTCATCAATAAAGATTATCACGTCGCTAAAAACGCTCTTTAGTCTTCTTATCTGGTACTTCGCCTTTATGGCCAATACCTTTACCAGCGTCTCCGAAAGCTCCGGATGGTACAAGATAGACTGCTTATTCTCATCGGTAACCGAGAGCCCGAAGCTTATCGGCCCCGTAATATGGCCCTTCAAGAAAGAGACATTTTTCAAATCTGCATTCTCAGCCAGAGAGAGAAACGCGTGAAACCCCGCCGCGGCCTTTTTCGTTATTGAAAAATACTCGCAGTCCTCTTCAAGGATTCTCTGGTAGGTCTTCTCTATCTCACCCAATAAATCTTTAGAGGTATCGATCCATACCTTATTTTTCGCTTCATCAATCACGGCGCAGGGGAAGCCCTCCAGAAACTGCGCATACATATTTTCAAAGAACGCGCGTTTAGGCATCTGCGGCCAGAAAGGTATCTCTTTGTAATTTTTTAGTATATTTTTACAAACCGCGACTTCATCAGTATGCGGGACGCTTCCTATCGCAGTCGCGTAAAATTTTTTTTTCAACTTTTCTTTCATTTACAAAACAAATATATCATAAAAAAATTACTTTTGCAAACTCCCGCGCAAGTTTTTTTAAAATTTATTATAAAGGCTAAATCTTGAGGGATTGGAGACGCTCGACTCTCTTTTCGATAGGCGGGTGCGTGGAAAACAGCGTTGCCAGGAAATTTCCCCTTAAGGGGTTTACGATAAAAAGATGCGCCGTCTGTGGTGATGCGTTCATACGGTGACGCCCGGCGGCGTCATCCAATTTCTTAAGGGCGCCTGCCAGGCCGTGCGGTGAATGCGCAAAACCCGCTCCCCGCTTGTCTGCGGCATACTCCCGCGTGCGTGATATCGCAAGCTGGACTATCATCGCTGCAACCGGGGCGAGTATTGCCACCGCCAATAAAGAGAAGATGCTTCCGCCCCTGTTTCTGCCTCTCCCGCCGAATCCGCCGAATATAGCCGCCCACCTCGCCATGCTCGCAATCATCATGATAGCCCCCGCGACGGTAGCGGCGATGGTCATTATCAGCGTATCTCTATTTTTAATATGGGCCAATTCATGCGCCAAGACGCCTTTTAACTCATCCTCCGTTAATAAATTCATTATACCTTTTGTTACGCAGACAGCGGCATGGTCAGGGTCCCTGCCTGTCGCAAAGGCGTTGGGGACTTCCTGCGGCATTATGTAGACGCGGGGCATGGGGAGTTTCGCATCTATGATCAGATCCTCGATTATGCCGTATAGCTCCGGCGCCTCGTTCTTTGAAATTTCCTTCGCGGCATACATCTTAAGGACAATCTTATCGCTGAACCAGAAACTGCCGACATTAAGCACGAGCGCGAATGCAAAAGCTATCATCGCCCCTCTCGGCCCGGCAAACATATTGCCTATCCCTATAAGCAATAGCGTAAGAGTCAAAAGTAATACAAATGTTTTCATGTAATTCACATCCATCACCTCTCGATATTTAAAATTCGAAATTCGAATATCGAATTTCGAAACAAATTCGAATCACCGAAATTCGAATGACCAAAACGTAATGTTTTAAACATTTGTCCCGTATAAAGTTTCTTCAGATGAAATTCTACGGGATCCCGCCAAAAACGGGGAAACATTCGGATTTTGGATTTGTTTCGAATTTCGGATTTCGTGCTTCGAAATTATCATCCCATTATCACCTTGACCTTATAGGTCTTGCCCTTCTTGCCCGGCTTGATGACCTTTCCCTTCATGAGTTCACCGTCAATGTAAATCTCTTTTACCCCCTTTTCGACACCCTTGGGGTTTTTTATCTCTATATCATAGATAGCCCCCCTGAAAGGCCGTCTTATCTTACAACTCTTCCACTTCGAGGGTATAGCAGGGTCTATCAGCAGACCTTTGTAATCCTTGCGGGCGCCCAATAGATACTCTGTCCCCGCCAGGAACGTCCAGCCGGCCGTTCCCGTTATCCAGGTAAACGCGCCCTCGCCGTAAAGGTAAGGATGTTCGGGTCCGACAAGATATTCGGCATAGACATAAGGCTCTGTCTTATAGCGGTCATAGTCATCCTGGCAGTTAGGCATAATCTTTTTCATGGAGCTGTACGCCTTATCTCCCCTTCCCGCCAGGCACTCCGCAGCAACCTGGAATGTGGCGGCATGGCAGAAGACGGCGGCATTCTCCTTTGTGCCTTCGGAGAACATGCTTATCCTTCCCAACCGGGCATCGAACTTGCTGTAAGCGGGATAGAATAATGCTATGCCGTGTTTTCCGTCGAGATATTTATCCACGGCCTTAAGCATCTTCTTGGTCCTCTCTTTGTCCGCAACGCCGGATAGTATCGCCCACGATTGGCTGTTTATATAGATCCTGCCTTCCTTATTTTCACTCGAGCCGTAAACGGTCCCGTCATCGGTAAATCCCCTTGCGTACCACTGGCCGTCCCAGCATAGGGAGTTAATCCTGTTATGCATGGTACGCGCCTTATTTTTAAGATCCTTGGCCTCATCGTTCTTACCTATTAATCCCGCAAACTCCGATAGGATCTTAAGGGATCTGACAAGCGCCATGGCAAGCCATACGCTTTCACCCTTCTCTTTGATGCCGGCGGCGTCTATAGCGTCGTTCCAATCGGCGTGGCCTATCAGCGGAAGCCCTCTCTTGCCTACGTCGTTGAATGTGAAGTTCAGATTTCTCTCAAGGTGTTCAAAGAGCGTTCCTTCGCCGTCCGCCCTTCCTCCTCCCTTGAAATTAGCGTCTATCTCCCAACCCCTTATCCATCTGTCTTTAAGATACGGGAAATATTCATTCAGGACCTCTGTGTTTCCGGTCTCGTTTATATACGCCGCGACTGTAGCGGTAAGCCATATCTGGTGGTCTTTATTCGGCCTATGCCCCGCGGCCCCTAATGTATCCGCCCAGCCCGGCGCGGATGTGCCGTCTCTTCGTATCAATGACGCAATCTTTTTTATCTTTTCATAGGCATGGCCGGAGTCTATAGACATGATTGCTTCCGCGTCCTGGCACGAGTCCCTGTAACCCTTTCCTCCCGAACCTTCGTGATAGTAACTGGGTGAGCGGGACCAGAAGTTGCATATGTAAAGCTGGTACTTGACCCATATATTAATCATTAAATCGAAGTCTTTATCCGGCGTCTCTACTATGATATTATCGAGGATCCTCTTTCTCCAGAGCTCTTTTACTTCTTTTAATTCCTTCTTAGCCTGGGGAATACTGCGGTATTTCGTAAGCATCCTTCCCGCTTCATGAACCGCATCTGCCTGTCCCAATACAACCGCGAATTCCTTCGTCTTCTTCGCAGGAATTGTTAAGTTATGTTTGAATACAGCGACTCCGTCCTCGCCGGAGCAGAAAGGCGCGGTCTTGAATTTACCGCTTATCACGCTCTCGGGTCTCTCTTCCGTATTATACCTTCCCAGAAATGCGTCTTTTCTCGTGATGTAACCTTTCACAGGAAGGCTTGAGCCGAAAAACGCAGTATGGTGGAACGCTTGTATATTAAAGTCGCCCCACGCGGCGGTCTTCTTCGCAAAGATGCTCTTATGGGCCTTGTCGAACCATATCCTGTTGTAGAGGTTCATTATGTTTCTGTATCTAAGCTCTAAATGATAATCGCCCAGAAGCCATTCTATGTAGGGAAAAACTTCCAGAGATCTTTTTCTATTCGTATTATTCTTAACTTCCACCAGACATACTTCGCATGTGTCGTTTTTTGGAACGAAGAATGTTATCTTTGTCTTTATGCCGGAATATTCTGTCTCTATCTGTGTATATCCGAGACCGTGCCTTGCTTCATAAGAAGTCTGTTTTGCCCTTACGGGCTGGTATGTTGCGGACCAGTATTTCCTGCTTTTTTTGTCCCTTAAGTATAGGTATCTCCCCGGTCTGTCAAAATGCCAGTTTTCGGGAAGCCATCTCAAGAGCCTGTCGGTCCTGCAGTCTTTATAGAAACTGTATCCGCCACCCTGGTGTGAGACTATAGCGCAATAGTTCTCGTTCGTAAGGTAATTTATCCAGGGCCGCGGCGTATTGGGGTTAGTCACTACAAACTCCAAACCGTCTTTCGAAAAATGTCCGTATTTCATCTTTGATCTTCTCTCCTTCTATTAGACTTAATTTTGATATATTTATATGGAAATTTAATTATATACCATTATATATAAATGTCAAGGAAAAATAGGGACAGGTCCATTTTTATTGTGTCTTTCTCGGGAAAAATGGACCTGTCCCTATTTTTTAATTTTCGGTGGGGGGTAATTTTAGGGGATTGTAGCCTTTGATGGCAAAGACGCCGTAGGCCGTTCCGCTTACAGAACCCGTATCCTTTCCTCCCGGGGTGCGCCATCCATGGCCTGTGTCTGCATTACCCTGGGTCGCATACGGGAGACATCCGCCCCCCTGTCCTGACCGCGAAGGGCTTGTTATGACCATTTTTTCCAGCTCATTTAAGTAAAATTGCGCCTTATCATAATAGACCCCGGCCTTCTCGTTATCGCCCAGATCCAGATAAAAATTGCTCATCATCTTCAATGAGACTATCATCTGAGCGGTCCATTCACTCGAGACAACCCCTCCCCTTCCCAGATTCTTATGCTTGGCGAAATCAAATCCGGTTACCTTGACTATCTTCCCGTCGGGGCGTACAAAATCTACGGCGGTCTTACAGTTATCCTCTGCGAATTTCATTATCGCGTCGGGGTCCATCCCCACGTCCAGAAGAGTCTTTGGTCCTATGGCCGCTATAGACCACGCGAATGTGTCGGTAGCTATCGTGGAATCGCCCTTGCCCCTCCTTATCCTGCCCCCGCTGCCGGTATAGGCGTATCTGGCTATCCAGGACAATGTCCTATCCGCGGCTTCTCTGTATTTTATATCGCCTGTCTTTTCATAAAGCATCTCAAAATATGCATACGCATCCAGATTATGCTCTGTTGAATACCAAGCAACATCCGGGCCGCCCCTTATTCCGTAATCCGAATCCTTCTTCTGTATGTCGATAACCCAGTCTCCGATATCTTTTGCCAACATAAGATATCCCTTATCACCCGTCTTATCCATATACTGCATAAGGGCGATGCCCAGCCATAGATTAGGTCCGCAATGGACTGTACCTTCGATGACAGCGCCGTTAGTCGATGCGTAAGCGTTAACAAACCCGCCCTCGTATCTTTTGGCCTTATATTGGTAAAAATCAAATATTGATTTTGCGCTTTCTGCGTCATCCTCAAGCAGAAAGACCTGAGCAATGAGCGCCTGGTCATATGTAAAAGCCGTGTTCTTCAGCGCGGAGTCGCCTTCATAACTTGTGACAAGGCCTGTTCTTCTATTCTGATGCGACTTTAACCAGCGGTACATATTTTCGACAGTAGCTTCTTCCAGCCTTTTGCGTTTCTCTTCTATCTTTCTTAACTCATTCTTCCTCTTCTCTTCCTGAAGGGCTATCTCAGCCAGCTTTCCATCAAGACTCTCTTTGTCCGAATTGGCCTCTTGTAAAAGAGCCTCGAGGCTTTCAAGAGAGCGTCTGCTCATATCGAGCTGCGCCTTTAGTATCTCCATATCCTGCGCCGTTTCGTTTAGTTCTTTCTCCTTCGCGGCAAGTTTTCTCTTTTCCTCTTCGATCATTGCCACGTTCTCTTCTTGCAGTTCTAACCTCGTCAATAAAAGGCCCTTTTCTTGACTGGCCTTCTCTATGAGCTCGAGGATAGCGCTCCTTTTTTCTATGACCTCTCCGAGCTCCTGTACGATAAGCCTGTTTTTCCTCCTTAACTTTATCTCATCTGCCCTGTTGGAACCAAGCGCAATCAACATCGCTAAGAGCAATGCCGCCATCAACTTAGGCGCCCTGTATAGGCTCCCGGCATACCCGACGAGCCTTCTTCTATCCTTATCGCCTATCTTCTCGAACGAAAGGCCTATAAAACAGATGCTCTTCTTCGCTTCCCTGATAATCCTTATCCAGACAACACTGGAGATAGCCTCGATCGGCTTTGAGCCGACGGGTATCTCTATGTCTAAAGATATCTTGGCGGTCTTCTTCTCGATCATATCGGTCAATTGAGAATCCAGATTATTCGCGCGCAAAAGAATGCCGCCTTTGGAAACATCGGCCGTAAACCCCTGAAGGGCCTCAGACAGCACATTCTGTCCATCCAGGCTCAACAGCTTAAACCCTACGGGAAAGACCGATTGAAGCCTTATATATTTTCGTCGTTCGATACCTTTATACTCTCTCATATTACACATTAAATCCGAAGCACGAAATCCGAAATTCGAAACAAATTCGAATTTTCTAATTTTCAAATGGCCAAAACAGCAGTTTAGGACATTTAAATTTTGAAAATTTGAACATTGTTTCGGATTTCGATATTCGGATTTCGAATTTTTATTTTGTTATCGCTTTGAGAGTCTTCTTTAGGCCCGGATCAACCTTTGCCAGCGCTAAGAATATCCCCCAGATATCCATATTTCTCATATAGTAATCGCCGAAGAGCCCTCTTCCGGTCTTCCGGTCAACAACATCAGGCTGATTCCATGCCGCTTTTATATTATAAGCGAAATTCTCCCAGACCCTCCTGGCAAGGTCAAGCCCCTCTCTTTTAAATCCCTCGAATACGCAGAGGCTGGCAAAGGCGTAGCTCATGCCCGGGAAGACATTCTTTGAATGAAAAGAGTTGGTGTTAACCCTGCCGTCTGAATAGACCGCGTTTACGAGACCATATTGCGACTTTGTGCCGTTAAGTTTTAAAATAGTCTTCACAGCCCTTCTTATCTTTTTTTTGTCCGCTATGTAACCCAGCCCTAACATGTGCGCATACCATTGGCCGTTTAACTGCCCGATAGTGCAGCTATTCTCGAGACCCTTCTTACTGCATATATAATTGACAAAATAACGGTGGTTCCAAAGCTTCTCCTCGAAGCTCTTTCTGCCTTTCTTAAACCACTCTCTATAGATCATCTCGTGTTTTTTATCGCCGAACATCCGCGCCATCTTCTCTGCCGCAAGGAGCGCGGCCAGGAATATGCTGGATGTGTATGAATTCGCGCCGTAGAAATTCCACATATCGAAAGTCTGATCCTGGCCTTCGTCATCGGGCAGAAAGTCCCTGTTCTTATCCTGCGCAAACTGCCATTCCATGGCCTTCTTGACATTCGGATAGATCTTCTTTAAAAACCTTCTGTCTTTTGTCGTAAGGTAGTCTCTGTAACACAAAAGGACAAACTTAGAACAGAGATCCTTCCACCTGTAATATGTGGTACCGTCGCTGGGCAGATCGATTCTCTTCTTTCCGAGGTCGTGCGGTATGTATCCGTCTTTTCTCTGTGCCGCTGCGAACTGTCTCATGGATGTAAGCTCCAGATCCGGAAAGAGAAGCCCCAGCGGTATTGAGCCGTAGAATCTCACATCGAGCGTTCCCATCAGAGGACATACCATAGGCGCCTCATAGGCAGCAAACTCCCCCTTCCTGCCATACCATGTGCCGGAAAAGAGAGGATAGAGATTATTAACCAGGGCGTCTTTAAACCAATTCGGAAGCCCGCTCGATAAGACCTTATCATGCCAGGCCCGCGTTTGTATATAGAGTCTCTTTTGATGCGCAAACATATATCTCGCAACTTCCCTGGAATTCCTAAACCACTTCGCATACGCGTGGCCGACTGTATGGACAGGGAAGAACCAGCTGTATATAACAGGTATCTCTTTTGTCTGGCCCGGCCTTAAATCGAATTTTACGCAGAGTGCGCCGCCCAACTCCCGGGATTCGCTCTCTACGACACTCCCGGTGCTGATATTGGGAAGTCTTCCCATCTTCGAGAAATATTCCCAGGCATCGAGCTTCAGGCAGTTCTCTTTTAATCGAAAACACTCGCCCTGCAGATTCCATTCCCCCATATACATGATTTCGCCTGAATTCCGCCCAACGCTTATGGTCATATCGCCGAGAGAGAAGTCATTTCGGATGGGTTCTTTACGGCGGCTGGCAAATGTAAGATGTGTGAAATCTTTATCTCGGGTAACGGTATTGAATCTGCCTATTCCCCAATCGCCGACGGTATTTCTGCCCATAATCAACAATGAGGCGGTTATAGTCTTTCTCGTAGGATTTTTCAGCTTAAACGTGAAGAATGCGCCGGGCAGGCTCGAATCTTTGGTATTCCGCGGGATGAGTGATGAGAAACTTGAGAGTTCTATATTAAGCGGGATCTTTCTGTCATGGTACTCAAGGCGCGCAAAGGGGAAACTTCCTTCGTACTCTATCCTTTCAACGCGGGGGAATGAATTTATCTTATGGGTCTGTAAGAGCTTTGCGGTTTTTACTCCGTCTGATTCTGCATATATACCGAAGTGGAATCCCAGCACCCCGGCCTTATTGTTTTTTAAGGGTTCGCTCCAGTTATTTTGGAAGGTGATAAAGTTGAAGGAACCGTTGGGCATTATCTCTATCTTTCCCGCCCCTATGCCTCCCAACGGCACGCCGGAATTCACATTGTCGCGTGAAGTATACTTTGGCATAACCCCTTACCTACCCCCCATCTTAAAAAATTCGAAGCACGAAATCCGAAGTTCGAAACAAATACGAATTACCAAAATCGCGAATGACCAAAACAAAAAGTTTTGAAAATTCGAATTTCGAATTTGTTTCGGATTTCGATATTCGGATTTCGAATTTTATTTCCTCCAGAATTTCTTCAGTATATAATAGGCCTTCTTTGGAACCCTTTTATTTATGGCCCCTCCCCCTTCGGTGGTCAGGCCGACAATACCCCACCACTCTTCATTCATATTGGTACCGATCTTTGCGTCGTAGTAATAGGCGCTGTTGGCCCAGCTTCCTTTGGCGTCATGTCTCTTCCAGCCGGCAGTCCGCTGTTCGTCATACTTCCACCACTCGTCATTCCACTCAAAGATGAAACCTCCTAAGCTGTTTCCCTCTCCTTTCTTACCGGCGCTGTTATCCACTATCTCCTGGCACAACATCTGTAAAAATAGCGCCTGATGGTCTTCGTCCTCTTTCTTGTTATACCCGTCGTATCTGTCACAACCGTATTCTATCATAACGGCGGGCTTTCCGAAATTCCTTTTAAGGCGCTTCCAGAAAGTGCCGAATGTCCTCCCGGTATAGACTATACCGCCTAAGATATCTATATCGGCGCAGAGCTCCCTGGCTGTCTCTATCGAGGCGAGCTCACCGTTTCCCATAACCACAGGATGGTTCGGGTCTATCTCCTTAATCGCCTTTGCCAGGTCGTTTACAAACGTATAATATATGCGCGCCTTCGCTTCTCTCTTCGCCCTGGGATTCTCTATGGCCTCAATCTCGTCGGTAGTCCATGGATTTACATTTCTGTCAAAACTGTAGTTATTCTCATTTCCCAGAATCCAGAAAAGCACCCCCGGTTCATCTTTATAATCCTTGACCATCTGTATAACTTCCTCTTTTATCCGCGCCCTTATCTCGGGCCGCGCGTAATTCGGCGGCGGATACTTCCAGAAGTCGAGGTAATGGCCCAGGGCGCTTCTTATGCCGTAGAGCTCATAAAATGTCCTTATGACTTTCCTTCCGCTTTCGGCATTCTTTGTATGAAAGTAAAAACGGACCGTATTGATACCCATATCTTTCATCAATTTTCCGTCCGTAAGCCAGGGCTCGTTCGAATCGGTCCAGACGTCATAATCATATCCCTTCCCGATAGGTGTGGGTATATAACAGACGCCTTTAATAAAATAAGGTCTTCCGCCGAGCAAGAGCTGGTAATCGCCGTTCTCCGATTGCGCCACTGAAACTTTTTGGAGAGGTTTTGGCGTCCGGGATATTATGTATCCTGCGACGGCAATCGCAGCCACAATAAATGGGACTACTACAGCCGCTATAATTACAGACTTTTTATTCACAGCGTGACCTTTCCTGTCTTCTTTGTCTTTCTTCTCTTTAAAAAGCGGATTTTTTGACATTATAAAATATTTATTCATCGTTTTCCTATTCGTATATTATATCATCTAAATAAAAGACCATCCCGTCAGGATTATCAAGCGCGCTTGCCACCCAGGCGAAACCGCCTATTATATAGGAAAGATCAAGCTCCGTAAGGTCTATGGTGTACTGCTGCCACTCCTGAGTCAGCGTTACAGGGCCGATACTTGCGGTATCGGTATCGGGATAGGCGCCGGATATGCCGCCCATCTTAAACTCCCTTATAGCCTCGCCGCCTTTTTCGCCGCGCGCCCAGAATGTGAGCTTCGCGGCCTTCTCAAGGTCGAATCCCCCGCCTTCTCTCATGCCCCAGTTATTCTCGGGATTCTGCCAATATATGCCGGCCCATCTATTTCCCTGCTTGGCCTCCGCCGTATATTCAATCCTTATACACGACTTTCTGGAATGGACATTATCCTTCCAGTTCGGGTTAAATTTCATGTCGCCGTAATCCCCCATCCACCCCGAGGGAATAAAATTATTCCTGAAGTATCCATTGTCTACATAGACAGCAAAACTCCTCCACTCGCCGCGCTGAAGAGATGAGATACCCACAAGCTCTTCGCTCTCCTCTTCTGTATAGATAAGTTCCAGCTCTTCCTCGGGAAGGTCAAGCTTTACCTTCTCCTCAAGCTTCTCTTTTGAACATCCAGCAATAACGATTATGCATGCGCATAACATCAAGGAAAGAAGAACAAAATTTCTTCCACGCATCTCGCCTCCTCTTTTCGTATATAGTATATCGTAAAAAACGCAATACGATATACCATATACGATATACGAAATTATTCGTACGTTATGTCGTCCAGGTAAATAGTGAATCCTTCGGGGTTGTTGCTCCTGCTCGCGGACCAGCAAAAACCGCCGCTTATGTAGGAGAGATCAACGCCGTCAAGGCTTACTGAGTACTTCTTCCAATCATTAGTTAAGACGACCGGCCCTATACCCGCTGAATCGGAATCGCCGTATTCCCCGGTTATGCCGCCTATCTTAAACTCATTAATGACCTCGCCGCCTTTTTCGCCGCGCGCCCAGAATGTAACAGCCTTGGCACCGGTGAGATCGAAACCTCCGTCTCTTGAACCCCAGTTATTCGCAGGATTCTGCCAGTAGATACCGCACCAGCCAGCGCCTTGAGATGACTTGGCGAGATACGTTATCTTAATACACGTCTTGCCGGTATAGGTATCCTCGGTCCAGCCGTCGTTGAGCGACATGTCGTTATAATCCCCCATCCATCCCGAAGGGATGAAGTGGTTATTAGGCGCCCATCTATCGGTATAGACGTCAAAGCCTTCAAAGGCATGCGCCATCCCGAATAAACAGAACGCAAAAGAAATCGCCAAAAATAAGGCTTTCTTCTTCATAGCTTACCTCCTCCTTTTCTTCTTTTTTCTTTCTTCTCCATATACTTTACTCATTCCACAATTTCTTATATGAATAATAGCTCTTTCGCAGCTGCCTTAAATACGGGCTTTTCGAACCGTCTCCCTGTCCCGCGATTCCAAACCATTCTTCATATACCCATCCTCCGGGAAAAGGTCCTGTGTATAGCCCTTCGGTATCGTGTATATCCGGCTCATATGCCTTCCACCATTCGTCCAGCCATTCAAAGACAACCCCGCCTATGGAATTGCCCGCGCCTTCGAAGCCGGCTGAATTGTAGAGTATATCCTCCCATTCACCCTGATGGTACTTTGCCTGATCCACCTCTGCTATCTCGCTGGACCTTCCTCTCTGATAAGCGGGGCAGCCGTATTCCGTCACCATGACCGGCTTATCGCAGAGCCTCTTGACGGATCCCCAAAATCCTATGCCGAAACCTTGTTCGCCGCGGTAGCTGTTGGAACCATAAATATCGACTTCGGGCGCGTATTTTGCGAAGACATCCAGATAGAGAAGGTCGCCGCTGCATACAGCGACAGGTCGGGTTGGATCGATCTCTTTTATCATCTTTGCGACATCATTTACAAATTTATAATAACTCACGGGATCCTTCTTTGCGTTGTTGGCCACGCCGTAATTATTCTCGTTTCCCAGGACCCACATAAGCACATATGGCTCATCCTTGTACTCCTCCACCATCTCCTTTACGCTTCTTTTCATGTTCGTCTGGTGTATCGGATTGGAATAGTCCGTGCCGTCGTGCCAGGTTGCGCCGGAGCCGATTGCGTAAGCGCCGATAAAATCCCCCATAAGCACCATAAGGCCGTACTCCTCATAGGCCGCGCGGAAGAAATCTTTATTCTTGTTATAAGCATGGTGATATACCCTTATAGAATTGGCGCCCATATCATCAAGGAGCTTGAGATCGCCTACCCTTTCTTCGTTCCGGTCTTTTTTGTTGTTTAAGTTGCTATCCACCCATGAATCATACGGACCATCTATCAGGTCGTTTCTGTTGTAATCCTCAAGGGTCCAGTCTTTGAGCGTCCCTTTATCGGGACTCTGCCCTATAACGGTCGGCGTATATGCGACGGCCTTAACGAGTATCGGTTTTCCGTCGAGCATAAGCTGCCAGTGGCCGTTCTCATACTGCACCAACTCAACCTTAGGCCCTCCGATTCTCTTCACCGCCTTAAGACCGGTTAATGCTTTGTGTTCTACGATGAGCTCTTCGGGAGCGCATCTTATAATCTTCCCCGGGTTGACATTTATTACGTCGTTTCTTATATCAAAATCGAAGCTGTTCTCCACTACTATATCGGCTCCTACCAGCTTCATGCGGAGTTCCGGATGCTTCCTTGTAAGATATTTTATCTTATCTATAGCGACCTGTCCTACATACCATGGCGTCTTCCAGTATGTCCAGCTTATAGTCTTCGGAAAATGCACAACCACGGCGTAGTAGGCCTTTATGGCGTGCTTATAATGCATGGCTTTCTCCAATACGTGCGCGGTATAATATAACTTTACTCCCGGGTCCTCCGCGGCAGTCGCCCATTTGTAAAAATTAGCCTGGAGATTCGGGGA
>JADHWH010000060.1 GCA_016783555.1 Candidatus Omnitrophota bacterium
GGAGAGGTCTAATTCTATTTCACACCTCAAGCTTGCCTATTCTCACGGTTTTGGTTTTGAAAGGACAGAACTCCCCGCCATAATCGCAGACGGCCCTACCGGCAGAGACTTCATCAGTGTAAATATTAACAAAAAACATGTAAAAGAAGCCAAGGTCGCATCGGGCATTATGGATCTTGACTTTATATTAAGCCTAGCACATGTTACAGGGCATTGCCAGACCGGCCTGGGCGCGTCTATAAAGAATATAGGCATGGGGTGCGCCTCGCGCGCAGGAAAGCTGGAACAGCACTCTACCGTGCTTCCGGAGGTAACAGCGGACAAATGTATAGGCTGCGGCCTCTGCATAAAATGGTGCCCGGCAGACGCGATAAAACTTAATAACGATAAAGCCGTGATATCTAAAGAGGCCTGTATAGGCTGCGGCGAATGCACTGTTGCGTGCAGGACAGAGGCAATCGAGATAAAATGGAACGAAAGCGTTCAGAATCTACAGGAGAAGATGGCCGAATACGCCTATGCGGCCGTAAGGGGCAAAAAACGAGGATTCTTAAATTTCCTCATGAAGATAACCAAAGACTGTGACTGCATGGCAAAAGAGAGCGATCCCAGCATAGTCTCCGACATAGGAATATTGGCCTCCAAGGATCCCGTCTCAATCGATAAAGCGACAATTGATCTCTTGAATAACCTGGGGAATTGTGATAGACTAAAAGACGGTTATCCGAACATAGACTGGAATATCCAAGTCAATCACGCCGCTAAGATAGGGCTGGGCAGCCTGGATTACGAGCTCATTCTGCTTCGCCCCTGACGCGCAAACAGCAGTGTGGGCTTCGCAGGAATAAACTATGAAAGAAGATTGCATATTCTGCAAGATAATTTCAAAGTCCATACCTTCAACTATAGTGTATGAGGATGATGCGGTAATGGCCTTCAACGACATAAACCCCCAAGCCCCTATACATGCAGTTGTAATACCAAAGAAACATATAGAGAGAATCTCGGATTTGGGGCCAGAGGATTCGAAACTAATATCAAAAGTAATCTCTGCAGGCAACAAGATTGCCAAAGAAAAGAAGATAGCGGACTCGGGCTATAGGTTCGTTATAAACTGCAATAAAGACGCCGGTCAAGCCGTCTTTCATATCCATATGCACGTCATAGGCGGAAGGCGGATGGGCTGGCCTCCGGGCTGATGCCGAAAAAGGAGTTGAGACCAAATGGTAAAAATGAAACTAAAAAAAGAGGATCAAAAAGCTGAGCTTGCCGTCCCGTTAAAGATACAAGACAAAGATAGATCCATAGTAACCGAGACTATAAATATAACTTCGTCAGGGGCATACTGTAAGACAGACAAGCCCCTGCCACTTCTCGCAAAAGTGGTCCTTACCCTCCTTATGCCGAAATACGGCAAAAAAGGCAAGGCGGACAGAAAGATTGAATGTAAGGGAACGGTCGTAAGGACACACCCGGTTATCATTGACGGCCGGCCGCAGTCATATGACGTCGCTATATATTTCGATGAACTTAACAACAGCGACAGGCGCTTTATCTCGGAATATATAGAGCACCACCTCTCCCAAAAAAAGTAATGATAATATCGAAAGACCTGTCGGTCAGGACTAAAGGGAATATCGACGTAATCGACATAACAGACGCCGTAAATAAAGTCCTTACGAAAAGCGGCCTAACAAGCGGCGTAATAACGCTCTTTGTAAAGGGGTCTACAGGATCATTAACAACTATCGAATATGAACCGAATTTGGTGGTAGACCTGAAGAGGGCCCTAGAGAGGCTTATCCCAAGCGACATAGAATACGCTCATACAAAGACCTGGGGAGATTATAACGGGCATTCACACATCAGGGCATCGATACTCGGGCCATCGCTTGTGATACCTTTTGCAAATAGAAAATTACTGCTGGGAACCTGGCAACAGATCGTGCTCATAGATTTCGACACACATCCGAGACAGAGAGACATAGTTGCCCAACTGATAGGTGAGTAATAGGTTGATATCTTCACATTATTATTATATAATTGTATTATAGAGGTGACTCAAAGTGGGACTCTTTGTTGTGATACTGATTCTATCTATACTGCTGCTCATATTGGCGGCGCTCTTTGTACATGAAAAACAGGCAAAATCGGCGAAATCGCCCATTGGCAGAATGACAGAATATTGGGACGGTCCTGAGAGAAGACAGTCAAGGCGCGTAAGGGCTATTCTTCCTGCAAAATATTCCATAGATCATAAACCCCGTCCAAAGAAAGAGTCGAAAAGCAAAAACATCAGCACGGGCGGTATTCTAATACAGCTGAACGAAAAAGTGCTCCCTGCCACGCAATTATTATTAGATATAATCTTACCGGAAGACCGAAAGCCTGTTACGGCAAGAGGAGAGGTAGTCTGGATTAATGATCTCCCGGAGACGGATGAGACAGGCAGAAGGCTATTTGACGCAGGAATCAAATTTACTTCAATGTCGCCCAGTGATAAAGAAAGGCTGAATAAGCATATAGAGGATATACCATAAGCACGACATGCGCAGTATGATATTTTCAAACCCTGCCGCCTCGGCCGGAAAGGCCGTTTCGCAGAAAGTCCCGCGCAAAAACGTAAGCCCCGTTCTTACAAAGGGCGGGGTAAAGATAATCGCGGGGCTTATATTTAAAGACCGGGAAACGCTCAAAAAAACCTTACGCGTACTTTCTCGAAAACTGGGCCCCATCGATATGGAAAGTGAAATCTTTCCCTTCAATCTTACGCGCTACTACAATGATGAGATGGGCGAAGATTTGAAAAGGAAGTTTATCAGCTTCCGGAAATTAAGAGATTCAAAGGATATTTATAAGTTAAAGCTCTTTACAAATAAGGTCGAAAAGCGGTTATCCATCTCGGGAAGGCGCAGGATAAACATAGACCCCGGATATCTTACTCTCGCTAAGCTCGTTTTGTTTACCACGAAGGATTACTCCCATAGGATATATATCGAGGATGGCATCTATGCAGAGGTGACTCTATCCTTTAAGAATGGATCGTATAAACCCTGGGAATGGACTTATCCGGATTATAAGACAACGGATTACATAACCTTCTTTAACCGTGTAAGGTCTTTGTATATTAACGGCTTAAAAAAGAAAAATGATTAAATTAAAAAGCATCTTAGTAATAATATTATCAAGCATAGTTATATCCGCCGTGATATTGCTGACTATATTCGGGATTTCATTATATACAGGGTGGAAAGAAAAAGAGTCTGCCGGGATTCACAGAGAGAGGATATCTCAATTAAACGCAAGGGACTACGGCCAATATGTAAAAATACTAAGCCTCAAGACCGAGTACGTAACAAAAGGTATAGATAAGAGAAAATGCTTCATAAAGGGCATCATTAAAAACAACGGCTATCGCACTATAGCCTCTCTTGGCTTAAGAGTCGAATTTTTAAACGCGTCGGGTAGCCCCATACACGTTGAAAAACTCCTTCCGCTTAAGGCATCGACATTACGGCGCGGGACAACTATCGCCGCCCTCTCTCTCTTTACCAGCGGAAAGGAGCTGCCGCTTCTGCCGGGTGAATCCACCAGCTTTGTGCATCTCTTAACCGAACAGAAGGACAAAGACGTAATAAGCCCGATAAAACATAAAAGATACGCCACTAACCCTAATGAATGGTCCGGGAAATTCAATTATAAAATAACAGAAATAAGATTTTGAAATTATTATGAGAAGACTTTATATTATATTGGTAATGGCCGTCTGTATATCCATAATACTTTTTGTGGTCGCGTTCTTTTACATAGACACACATAGGCATACGACCTTTTTTTACAACATATATCAAAATCAAAACATCTTCTCAACCGCCAGGTTGGACAAATATAACACAGAAGATAAGATAGTCTATAAATCCGAAACCCTCACACCCTTTCACTCGGTATACGACAAACACAGAAGAAACCTCTCTATAAACAAAAAAGGCCTCAAGGTTCACAGTTACAATAAGAAACACTTGAGCGAGGGCGTGAGCATGAATATCTATATAATGCGCGTGGACTCAAGCATAAATTTCCTGGCGGTAGGTCACTCCAATTTTGCCTATGCCAATAGGCTTCCTATGAATAAAGACTTTGTCGTATTTGAAAAAGACGCGATTATATCATACTTTAATCTAGTGGATAAATATGATTTTAAACTTGGGGGTCTCCAGAGCATCCACGCGCTTACTCACACATATACTTTTCTTCCTCCGCACAAAAGCGACCTCGAGGTATGGATTCACGATGAGGAGATAATAGAGATCGCCGGCAAGAAGATAAAGGCGGTTTGTCTCAAGATAAAACTACCTGATAAAAACGAAATATATGTGTGGATAAACAGATGGACGCACATACCGCTTCTCGTTAAAGAGCCGAGATCGGGTTTTAAAGCGGTTTATCAAGAGACGCAAAAAAGAATAACCGCTAAAAGATATACAAGAGAAAGCGATGAATATGAAAACAGGGAGATCGCGTTCAAAAACAAAGATATCTCGCTTTCCGGGACGATCTCTGTCCCTAAAGGTGAGGGCCCTTTTAAAGCTGTAATCCTGGCCTGGGGGCCGGGTCCGCAGGACAGAGAAGCCCTGGGCATGTTTACAGATATAGCAGACGGGCTGGCCCGAAACGATACCGCGGTACTAAGGTTTGATAAAAGAGGTATAGCCAAAAGTGAGGGCGACTTCTCTAGATTCACAGGCGAAGATTTAATAAGCGACCTGTCGTGCGCGCTCGATTTTCTATTGAAGCAAGAAGAAATCGACAAGGATAGAATCGCTATATTGGGTCATTCGGAAGGCGGATATAGCGCTGCGCACCTTGCCGCTATCAATCCCAACATCTCTGCCTGTATTATTATGGCCGGTGTTGAGGCTGTAAATCTGCCGGATACAGACCTGGAGATGATGTGGGATTTTGATAAGTCCGCCACAAACTGGAACGAGAAGTATATGAATGACATATCCGATACTGCAAAAGATACTGCCGAAATACTTAAGAGCGGCAAAGACTGGGCGCTGCTTTTGCATAAAAGGATATTTTTAAAAAAATGCCGCTTAGACATTGAAAAGAAATCCTCGGATATCATAAGAAAGCTTGGAGTCCCCACATTGATTTTAAGAGGAGGCAAAGATACGGTCACGCTGCCAGGGCATATTGAACTATTGGAAGAAGCCCTTAAAGATGGGGGCAACGACGTCTATGAGATAATATACTTCAACAGATTAAATCATTTCTTCGGAGAGAAAGTGGAAGACGGCACCCATCGCACCCATCTTTCTATCGACAAAAATGTTATAGATACTATAGCAAAATGGCTGAATAAAAACTTGATTGTGGCGCCCGAACCTGCGCCGGAGCCTCCGGCAGAAGAAACGGCTTCGCCTGAAGAGGAAGAAACTCCTGAGGAAGGGGCTATAGAGCTAAGAGAGATAGAAGAGGACCCTCCGGAAGAAAACATATCAAGGAAAGGGGTGTTGTGACATGAAAAGGTTATCGGTTTTATTAATTATTCTTTACGTTATCGCGTCAAGCGTTTCATCGTATGCGGATGAGGATTATGAATATACAGCACATGATAAGCTCGCGCGCGGGGTCTTTAGCATGATTACCTTTCTCCTTGAGATACCCATCACAATGTATGAGATCTCCGTCGAAGAAAATCCCCTTATGGGAATACTGTACGGATTCCCTTTGGGTTTTGGCAAGGGCGCTATCCGTCTCGCCGTAGGGACTGCGGAAGTATTCACAACGGCTCTTCCGCCTTTTGAGCCCATCCTTAAGCCGGAATATCTCCTCTTTGAGCCCGTGAGATAGTCCTGCAATGAGCCTCTCGCGAAGGCAGTTTTTGAAAAGGTCGCTTTCGTTAATGCTGGGGCTGGGGGTTTATCCCGCTTTTTTAAAAAAATCATTCCTCAGCCCTAAAAAAGCCTACGGCGCCAATGGATCCGCAATAACTCCGCATGAGGCTATGTATTACGAGCCTATGGGGCCGAAGAGCGTACGATGCAAGCTCTGCCCTCACCAATGCACGCTGAATGACAATGGCCGCGGGTTCTGCAGGGTAAGGGAGTGCCGCAACGGAAAATTATACAGCCTTGTTTATGAACTACCGTGCGCGGTGCACGTTGACCCAATCGAAAAAAAGCCGATATACCATATGCTTCCCGCCTCAAAGTCATTCAGTATCGCCACGGCAGGTTGTAACTCAAGATGTAAATTTTGTCAAAACTGGCAGATATCCCAGTTCGGCCCCGAAGAGACCAATAACATAAGACTTAAGACAAAAGACGTGGTGGCAAAGGCTATGGGCGCGGGCTGCAGATCGATAGCATATACATACTCCGAGCCTAACGCATTTTATGAATATATGCTCGACACCGCAAAGATAGCCAGGCTTAGAGGCATAAAGAACATTTGGGTTACGGGCGGCCAGATAAATCCTGAACCTCTGCGGGAACTGGCCAAATATATCGACGCGGCTAATATAGACTTTAAGGCTTTCGACGATGACTACCTAAAGAATATCTGCGCCCAGAACTTAAAGACGCTTACCGAAACGATAAAGCTCTCAAAAGACCTCGGTATCTGGGTAGAGCTTACCAATCTGGTAGTCCCCACTTTAAACGATGATTTCGATAAAATAGAGCGGATGGCTCTTTGGATAAAGGAGAACGTGGGAGCGGGTGTGCCGCTTCACTTTTCGCGCTTCTGGCCTATGTATAAATTAAAAAACCTGCCGCCTACGCCTGTTAAGACATTAGAAAAAGCAAGGCGGATTGCGCTTGACGCCGGTCTTGAATACGTCTACATTGGAAATGTGGCCAGCCATGACGCCAACAATACCTATTGCCCCTCCTGTAAAAAACTGATTATTCAAAGAAAAGGTTATCTGGTATCCGAAATAAACATATCCGATTCTAAGTGCAGATTCTGCGGCCATCTCATACCCGGCATATGGAAATAAAAAAACTTATTACGGTCCCCGTATTAACCATAGGCGTTACATCTATTGTAGCCCAGATAGTAATCCTGCGCGAACTTATTGTCGTCTTTTACGGCAACGAGATATCTGTGGGCATCATGCTGGCCACCTGGCTCATCATGGGGGCAGCAGGGAGTCTTTTACTGGGAAGCCTCGCCGACAAAATCAAAAACCGCATTGCCGTATTCTGTGCATGCCAGCTATTCTTAGCCGTAATTCTTCCGGCTCTCATTCTACTCATAAGAAATATCAAGGGGATCTTCAACTTTCTGCCGGGAGAGATTATCCCATTAGGGGCCCTCGCCTTATCGGCTCCCGTTATGCTCGCGCCCATATGCATCACTCTGGGCTTTCTCTTTGCCCTAAGCTGCAGGATATACCCCGCGCAAAACGCCGCAATTAAAATCGGTGACGTATATGTGCTGGAATCTGTCGGCGCCGCGGTCGGGGGGCTGCTTACGAGCTTCTTTCTTTTAAAATACTTTAACGCGTCACAGATTCTGGCCGGGCTCGGCATAGTCAATCTATTAGCATGTATCCTCCTTCTTAACATAATTCAATCTAAGACTTCCAAAAATATAATCAGGGCGCTTTCATACACATGGGCTGCCATAATGGTCTTCTTCATGCTTACAAACGGCCCGGCGCGGCTGGAAGAAAAGAGCAGATCCTTAGAATACAGGCCCCTTAACGTAATAGCATCGAAAAATTCCATCTACGGAAATGTTACCGTTACAAAAGAAGGTTCCTCGTATTCCTTCTTCGCAAACGGCCTCCATAACTTTACTATGCCTGATAGGCTCTCGCAGGAAGAGGCCGTCCACTTCTCTCTTCTTGAACACAGGGAACCGAAAGAGATACTCTTAATCGGAGGCGGGGCAGGGGGGCTCTTGTGGGAGATACTCAAATATCCCGTTAAAAAAATAGACTATGTAGAGCTAGACCCCTTGATAATAAAACTCGCCCGGAAATATCTTGCGCGATTTAAATACTACGCGCTGGACAACCCGCGGGTCAACATCATAAATACCGACGGAAGATTCTTCATAAAAAATAGATCATTAAAATATGACGTGATTATAGTTAATATTCCTGACCCCCATACCGCCCAGCTCAACAGATTTTACTCGAAAGAGTTCTATAGAGAGGCTAGGCGAATAATGAAAGAGGACGCCCTCTTATCATTCGGCGTCACTTCGAGCGAAAATTACATATCAAAGGAGCTGGGCAGATTTTTAAGTTCTATATACAATACGTTAAAAGACGTATTTGCGGATGTTATATATATACCCGGCGACACGGCATATTTTATCGCCTCTCGGAAGAAGGGGCTTCTTACCAATGATTGCGAAGAGATAGTAAGGAGACTTAAAGAACGCAACATCAAGACCGACTTTGTCAATGAGCATTACCTCTTTTCGAAACTCTCGAAAGAGAGGCTGGATTATATGAAAAATACATTACAGAAACACGCGGACGAAAAGAAGAACTTCGATTTTACGCCGATCTCATACTACTATGACATGATTCTATGGTCCACGTATTTCGGAAGCTGGCTGCGCAAGATACCGCAATTTCTCAATCAAAAAATAATATGGGGCGTATTTATCCTTCTCTACGCACTTATTTTAATAACAGGCTGGCTCTCGAAAGAGTCCCGCAGGGGACGTCTCAGATCGACTCTCATGGCGATCGGCACAACGGGCTTCAGCGAGATTGTCTTTGAAATAGTGGTGATTCTGTCCTTCCAGATAATCTACGGCTATTTATATTATAAAATAGGTCTGATACTTACTTCATTTATGATCGGGTTATTTCTGGGAAGCATCTATATTACAAAAAGGCTCGACGAGATCAGGGACCATTTCGGCGTCTTTAAAAAAATCCAGATATCCGTTACCCTCTATCCTCTCCTGCTTCCATTTATATTTCTCTTCATAACCAGAAGTGACTCTTTAAAGATATCATGGCTGGGCGCCAATATAATATTTCCGTTTATGCCCATTATAGCCGGTTTTATCGGGGGGCTGCAGTTCCCGCTCGGAAACAAGATCTATCTATCCAATGAAAGCCTCGCGGGAAAGGTGGGCGGCCTTACTTATGGTATAGACCTTATCGGGGCGTCTCTTGGGGCAGCTATAGTAAGCGCCTTTTTAATTCCCATTATCGGAATCTTCCAAACATGTATAGCGG
>JADHWH010000061.1 GCA_016783555.1 Candidatus Omnitrophota bacterium
GTTGAGGATAACTATAAAAGACTATAATACTAACTTTTGTTAGATACTAAGTATATACAAAATCCCCACAATAATAACATTTAACATAACTCCTTATAAGCACAGGTATTACACAAATGTTAGATATTAAAAAAGTAACCTATTTTATCTTGACAAAAGATTTTGTATATGATATACTTAAATCAACACTAAAGAGATAAAAAAAGTTCTTTGAATCGACGATTTCAACTACGTAGGGCACTACGTAGGGCACCCTTAAGGGTGCCCTACGAAAAGAATATTAGAAAACAATATTAGATACGAAAAGAATATTAGATATATAGAGTGTTGGGGTCGGATATTTAGGAGTAAAGCCCATTAAATACCCCCACTCCTAACTACCCCCTTAAAATAATCTGGCCCCAATATTTTATTAAATACCCCTCACCTATCCTCTCCCCTTGACATCTTTGATGTCAAGGGGAGAGGGAATCGGTAAGGGATGGAGACAAGATGAAACATAAGGCAAAAAAGAGAATAACAAAGTGGCGCTTCGATAAGTGGGCGCATAGATATGATGATTCTATACTACAGCATTTTATATTTAGAACATCACATAATATGCTATATAGAGAGATAGCGTCAAACAATCATAACGGGTCAAAGATCAAAATTTTGGACGTCGGCTGCGGGACAGGCGAGCTCGCGCACAATCTGGCGAGGGATTTCTCCAAGGCCGAGATTTACGGCGTAGACATATCAGAGACAATGATAAAAAAGGCAATCGCGAAAAAAGGTAAAGACAATATAAAATTTGAAGCGGGGGATGTCGAGGATCTCCCTTACAAGGATAGTCTTTTTGACATAATAGCGTGCTCTCATTCTTTTCATCATTACTTAAATAAGGACAAAGCGATGACCGAGATGTATAGAGTGCTAAAGCCCGACGGCAGGCTTATGATAATCGACGGGTGCAGGGACGTCCTCTTTGGGAGGATAGTATTTGATATAGTCGAAAGAATAGAAAAGCACGTATATCATCTTTTAAGCAGAGAGTTCAGGGAATTATTTCGCAAAAGCGGTTTTAACAATTTAGTGCAGAAGAGATTTAATTTTGTGCCGCTTCTTTTGACTATCGGCACTGCGATAAAAAGCGGGAGGTAAATTAAAATGGTTAAGTTAGAATATTTATATTATAAGTTAAGAAGGAGAAAATTTTTCAAAAAGCTAATATCAGCGGTATTATCCGCGGTCTTCTGCTTGTTTTCATTATACACACCAGATATGGCCTCTGCGAAAGTTACTAACGCCAGTGTTACGGGCGCCGGCCTCTTTAATTTCGCTGCAGCGCACGCGGTAACCGAGCTTGAAGAGATAGCAATAGCGAAGGATAACGGCAGAATAAAAGAAGCCTATAAAGGCACAAACGGCAAGCTCATAATACACATCCAGGATGCCCACGTAAACTACGAAGGCCAGAAGAACTTAAGCGTTATATTGAGAGATTTAATCAAAAGATACGGCATAAACCTCGTCTTGGTCGAAGGCGGAACGGGAGATTTAAGCCTTTCGCTCTTGAGACACTTCGGGGCGGACAGCACAAGAAGAAGAGTCGCCGAGAAGTATCTAAAGAAAGGCAAGATTGCCGGCGAAGAGTACCTCGATATAGTCGCCGACCCCGCTTTAAAATTCAATATTCACGGCATAGAGGATAAGCGTCTTTACAAGTCCAATTTAGAGCAGTTTTTGACTATAGATAAGTTCTCAAACGAGGCGGCTCGGTTTATGGCATCTATGGATAAGGCGCTCGCCGTGCTGAAGGATAAGTTCTATTCAGACGGATTAAAAGAGTTCGAAAAGAAGAGATCCGGATACGAGAAGGAAGAGCTGGACCTTGTATCTTACTGTGAGTATTTAAAGGAGATTGCTTCGTCGCCCAACGTGGCATCTGGGGCTCCTCGCAATGACGGAGAGGTAGATCGTCTCATACAAGCGCAACAACTTGAAGGCAATATAGACTTTAAAGAGGTTAATAAGGAGAGGGACAGATTCATAACGCTTATCTCCAAAGGCCTTCCTAAAGAGAAGGTGAACACCCTCCTTAAAAAATCGATAGATTTCAAATCGGACCTTATCTCGCCCAGGGATTTTTACACATATGTAAAAGAATTGAGCGAGGAGACCGATATAGATATAAGAGATTATCCTAATCTTAATGTATATATATACTATATAACATTGTTTGAAAATATAGACCGCGACAAGCTCTTTTATGAGATAGCCTCTCTGGAAGACGAGGTAAGAGATATCCTCCCGGAGAACGAGACCCAGGAGAGACTCGTAAAACTGACCAAGAACCTCGCGCTTATAGATAGTTTCGTAAACTTAAGATTATCACCGGAAGATTTAAAAGAGTATAAATCAAACAGAAGAGAGTATAAGCTCAAGGCGCATTCGAAATTTATAAATGACCTTGCCAAGTCACATAACCTGCCCGAGGCATTTGTCTATTACAAAAACGTCATAGATAAGAACATAAGGAAGTTAGAACGTTTCTATACCATAGCCCAGAAGCGCGACAAGGCATTCTTTAAAAACGCCTTAAGGATAATGAAAAAAAATAGAGAGAAACGCGCCGTATTGATAGCCGGCGGTTTTCATACAGAGAACCTCATGCCTATGTTCAAGGATGAGGACTTCTCCTATATAGTAGTATCTCCTAAAGTAGTTCATGAGACAGACCTTAAACTCTACCGCTCGCTCTTAAAGGGGGAGCTTAGCCCTGAAGAGAGAGTCGTAAAGGCGGTATTAGGCCTCTTCAGGCCGGCCGCAATAGGCAGCCCTTATAGAGCCGTTAGTCTTAATGCGCTTGTTTTGGAACTGTTTGATTTCGATCTGACACAAGTTGATGGGGCGCTTGCCCCGAGATTACAGCAACTCGATGATATTATACTAGAGGCGTTGCCCGATACATTTAAAGAAGGCGAAAAAGTTAGCGGCGATCTGCGCTTTTCATTGGATTTGGACGCTCCAGAACCCAAAGTATTGGTGACTAGAAAAGATGGTGCATATGAAGGTGAGATTTCAATTATGGATGGAAGTTGGCATGAGCCGACAGACGCATCCAGCGTTGCTCCAAACATGCACGGCGCGCCCGGCATCTCCGCGTCAGGCATACTAAGACCCGGAGAGACGAATGTAGGCTTTAGAGAAGGAATGGCAAGGATTGAAACGAGATACGGCGGCCGCGACAGCGCGCACTATAAAGTCGCGCGTTTAATACTTGAGTCGATCAATGAAGGTATGGTTGAAATGAAGGCACAAGGAGCCCGGCTGCAGGAAAATCCTGTAGTGTTCGGGGCCCCAGAAGGTCATGAGGATAACGCTTATGCCGCTATATGGGCGCAGGGTACGTACGAAGGAGAAGATCAAGACATATGCATGCTGCGATATTACATAAGCCCTTCCTATATAGATGCGTTGGCGAAGTTATATGAAGAAGCCTCTGGCGAAGCCGCGGCAGAAGAGATTGTAAAGGATGTAGTCAACAGCGTCATAGGATATCACGAAAACGTCCATACCCGGCCGGTTTGGGAGGTCATAACACCAGAGACTCCCCACGTAGATAGTAGCGGCAAAGAATGGTACTTTGATGTAGAGAAGAGATTTCTGGCGTTAACCAGAGGTAAACGCGGCGATACCATGGAAGAAGAGAAGAAGAGGCTTCGAACGTGGCTAGATGAAGGGTGTAATGTAAACGACCAGAACTATAGAGGCCTCAGATTACAAGAGTCAAGGTTTACGGCGCCTGACGGCATGACATATGGTGTTGATGAAAGAGAGGCCGTTGCATGGCTTTTTGGCTTCAGCAATAATGTCGAACGCGGCGTGACCTTAGGATCGTATCTTTTCTCCAGATTATGCGGCGTAGACGGCATGAGAGATGAAGCCACCCTTTTAAGGGAGATGAGGGATTTTGCCTTAAGGCCGAGAGGAAACCGCTATCAGAGCGTCGGCCATAATTTCTTCTGGCTTACCGGCGATACTGTTGAAGTAACAGCTGAACACAAGAAGTTTGCAAAGAGGGTTTGGAACTCGGATATTATCGACCGCAACCACGCATGGGGTTTTGTCAATATCGTCCGCCAGCTAATAACCGATGGAGTGGTAGATAAAGTAGAAGCGGGTGATCCTATTAATGTTGATGGCCTTAGAGTTAAAGACCCGCTTAGCGGGGAATATATACCAGTTAACGTCGAAATTAAACAAGAGCATATAGATTTCGCAAGAGATATTATAGATACCGCAGGCGCCGACAACGCGCGGGAGTTTGTTACAGTAATAAATGAGATACTGCTTCAGGGCATAAATACGGTGCGCGCGGGAAGCGAGATAACCCTGCCTCATAGAGATTATGAATTAACCTACAGAAATATGCTAAGACGCGGCGCAAACCTCGTCCGCAGACTCAACGGAGCGGGGAGATCGACACGCGGCAGAGCAGCGGCTTCCGCAAGCGCAAGACGCAGCAGAACTGCGGCCCCTACACCGATAAGGACCTCACAAGAGTTCGTAGCCGCCGTTAGACACTTAAGTCAAACCGACCCATCCGGCGCAGCTCCAGTAATTACTCGTGAGGCGGCATGGCAGAGCCCCGAGGATTTCATGGCTTACGGACTGCAATCGGTAGCTGAAGCAGCCAAGATAGTTATTGATGATGCGGGTACCACAATAGGTGATTTGGTAGTGAGATACCACAGTATGGATCCGGGAGACGCTAGAGATGAGCTTGCTAAGTGGATAGACAGAGTATTATTGCGCAACTACCATAATGTCGGAAAAGCGGAAGAAGTTTTGGGTCTCCCAATAACCAACCTGACAGGTGAAAATGTATTCAATGACTTTGATGACGCAAGAACTTTTAGAGAAACAGATCCGACAGAGTATGAAAGATCTTTAACTATGGGAATAGAATGTTATTTATACAGATCTTTAAGAGTCGAACTTTTTGCAGGGGCAGCGTCACGCCTTTTTGGCGAAGGCCAGAAAGTCATGAAAAGATTTGCGCATCTTTCCCACTCTTCCCACGACCCTTACGAAGCGGCCGTTGAACAGGAGTTTTATGGAGACGATAGTAGGGCACATCTGGATAATCAAAACGCCATATTTGGCGTGAGTGCCGGCAGCAGGATCGAGATTCAGGATTCGATGATTGAGGCAGAGAGAATGCTTCGCAGGCTTTACGAACTACGTAATGAGGCTAGAACAGAAGATCAGATAATAGAAGAACGGAAAAAAATAATCTGGAACCAGCCAAGGATTATCATTATTAACAATGTAACAGGAAGGTCTGTTATAGAAGATTGGGCCAGAAACAACTTTTACGGCCACAACCCCGAATTAGTTGTCTTTACCATACAGAGAAACCGCCGCTGTATAGGCTTGGGACCTGACGGCACACCTTACATAGCGACAGATTCAAGACTCTTTCCCGTGGGCCATGCTGACGCAACAAAAAGCACCTTTAGAGAAGGCGAGGCATTTGTAGTAACTAGAGAAGGCATTATTCAACCAATTCAAGAAGACGCAGTAGATTACATTAAGCAAAAGACAGGGGACCGGATACAACTTGTATTGCAGGGAAGGGCGAATGATCCCCTCAGGCACGGCGGCAATAGTGATTTGCCGGGGGTTTCTCAGGGCGAAGTCGAGATGGATTATCTCGCGCTGGCTTTTAAGAAAATGGTAGATCCCGGAGATACAAGTAGAGGCGCAAATATTGTTATTGAGAATTTTGGGACATCGCCGGACCCGGAAGCGCGCATAAAAGGCGGTTATTTCTTCGAAGACCGCTCAGATAGTACCCCAGCCCCAGTATTCAGGTTTATGGTTGAAAGCGCAGCCCAGCCCGAGTCTTTTCAAGATCTAGTTGTAGATGACGAAGGGCGCGCGAAAGAACATTACCATCGGTTCTATACTTTCTATAAATTTGATCACTACGACACGTTTGTCAGGGATTTTGCATACCCGGTTTATCTAAGGTTTGCCGGCGGTCTCTTCAGAGTCGATACGGTTACAGGCGATTATACTTTATCCAGGGAATGCAGGGCCGCATTCATTTCACATGCCGGTTGTTTTTCTGCGGATTACAAGGATAGGGCGAGTATGAAATACGGCGTCGGCGCATGTCTCAGACAAGATAATAACGCAGTGTTTGTAGCGCGCCTTGGCGAACTAAGAGAAGCGTCAAATCCCCATATCGAAATAGCCGGACTTAAGAAAGCCCCGGGTTTTGGCGCCACCGACGCATCAGGCGCGGCTCCGCAGATGTCACGTCAGCCCAGTGTTGATGACGAGGTGATTCAAGAGACCGCAAGGACCGCGGGATTGATATTGAAATCTATTTCCATCATAGGGAATGAGCACCCAGATAAAAGAGACGAGGCATTAAACGTTTTACTTCAATACGCGCGTTATCTATTGGATAAAGAGCCCGTACCAGCAGGAGAGAATAAAGAAGCATACGCTTTAGGTGTCTTACAAGAGGGATTAACCAAAATCGGCATACCTGACGGCGCCGGCATACTTGACCGCGCCATAGAAGAAGCAGGCGCCACATTTACTCCGGAGAGGATAGCCGCGTTAAGAGAGACATATGAGGGGCAATTGAGAGGGGAGCTTCTTGTTCCTGATCACAACTTTGTTCAAAAGAAACGCATGGACGAGCACCCGCCTATACCGACAAGGCATTCAAATGATGATGTCTTGAAGGTAGTAAGGGCAGCCGGAAAGAAAGGCATTACTCTTACTATAACAGGCCACATGAGGCTATTTGACGGTGCAGGTTCGTCATTGGATCTGCCGTTCTTCCAGTGGATGCTCACAACACACGGCGGAATAGAGATAAGCGATTTTCCGCTGACGCCTACGATAGCGAGTAAATTCAAGGCGAAGATACGCATAGTGCCTGCAAGCCGAAAAGACCAGATAGAGTATGTAGCGCCGGATTATCGTTATCCCAAAGATTTCCATATAAAAGAATACAGAGGAAAGCGCATAACCGAAGACAGGCCCTATATAGTAAGAAGAAAGATAACCCTTGATGAAAACGGAAGAGTCAGATACGGACAATTGGATGCCGCGCCGTATATCTTTCAGCAATTAGACCTAACGGGAGGATGCCGCATAATAGTAGAAGAGATAGATAAACCGGCATTAATAGGCGGAATGGAATCTTCCAACGTCGCGAATATAGCCCTTACCGCGGCCGCGAGTATCTTAAGCGGCGCCGATCTGCCAGAAGCGGATATATTCAGCATTTCAGTTAAGGTCGAGAATGACGAATATGGCGGACTAACCGGCGGTCAAGGCCATGCCGCCTGCCAGAGAGGCGGGGTGCGCGCTAATATGTGGCTTTCAGGCGCGAAATCCGAAGATGGAGATCTCATGAATCCTTATTCCGTCTTTTCGATTCCATTAGTAGTAAGCGCGGCCGGTATAAAAGCATTGGAAGAGCACTTCCTCTTAGTCATTCCCGGCAAGGAATACAAAAACGGCATACCTCAGGTAAAGAGGACCGCAGACTTGGTAAACACCATGTGGACAAATCAATTAGAGAACTTCGATAGCGAAGGTTTTCCTCTCCACTTCGGAAAATTACCACTTGCCTACGGAAGCATGATGGCGTTACTCAAGCTTGATGAGGCCGCGCGAAAAGGAGACGATAAAGGGATAAAACAAGCCATAGCAGAGATAAAAGAGACTATGAATGACTACAGACACAGAAGAAACGCGATACAGCTTCGCTGGATGAACCTTATGTTCGATGCACACCGCGCGAGAATGGCAGAGCAGGACGGCCAGGCAGGCTGGAGATTAGCTGACGGAAGGTTACTGGCTCCGCAGAGCGGTTACCCCGAGCTCCCTGATACAGATAACCCCCTTCCGTTCTATGCGGAAGACTACGCAAGAAGGGTATTCGATGAAACGCATGCTAATTACGGAGACTACGCGACAGTAAGACAGCTATATGATGAGAGAGGCGAAGAGTTCTTAAGGACGCATAGCCTCTATTCTTTCGATGAGTCGGCAGTCCTTGCCGATGTAGTTGAGGAGAGCGGAGGCGGATATATGGAACTCGGCGCCGGCAGTCTCGGCGCAATCTGTGCAGCCACGCATCCAGAAGGAAAGGAGTTTCTTACTAATACATTAGAAGCAGCAGGATGTAATGCAATAAGCCAAGACCACATGGAAGGAATCTTGGAAGATACCTCAGGACAAGTCCTGGAGATTAGAGGTTATGTGGATGCCGAAATAGCCTCTGAGCCTCTAAATATAGAAGGCGTCGATCAATTAAACCAGATTGCGCAGGAACTCGGTCTGGAGGAAGTGGAATTCAAGCTCCCTGAGCCAGGTGTAGTAGTTACCTGGGCAGACCTTGCCGAAGCAAGATTTGACGCCCGCGCAGCAAAGGCAACAGCCCTGGCAGCACACCTGGCAGCACAAGAGAGCGACGCATCAGGCGCGGCGCCGCAAAGGGTATCAATGGTTGGCGCAGGCGGTGCAAAAAAAGGTCTTATAATCTATTTCATGTCAGGAGAAGAAATTTATGGCCCGACCGGTACCGAAATGGCAAATAAGTTAAATGCATTACTTGAAGCAAGCGGAGTCAAGGCAAGACGAGTCGACGCAACATCAAAAATGATTAGACCCTGGCAAGAGTTGCCTATGGACGCTATAGAGATTAGCTATTTCAATGGAGAAAGGTTTGTTGTTGAAGGTACTTTTGCCATACACTGCGATTTAGATAACCCTTCACGCATAATTAATGCTGCATTGCTAAAAGCGGTAGTTGCAGATGAGCCCCAAACCGACAAGCCCACCGACGCATCAGGCGCGGCTCCGCAGATGAAGGTTGCGAAAGATGATGGCGGCAACGTGACTGTGACATTCCCGGACGGCGAAAGAGCCGAAGGAGGCACTAATCAGGCTTTAGCGCATAGCTTAAATGCCAGATTTAAAGAAGCAGGAATACCAATTTTTGCCATATATGGTGAAGATAAGGCACGATCACAAGAAGGCCTTGTTTATCTTTATCATTATAGCCATCGCACAAGCGCTCCCCCGCAAACCGATCAGAGTACTCATCTGGGTTATTTCTCCATGCAGGATAAAGACAATGACATTGAAAGGGTGTTGAATAGCGCGATAGAAGAAGCCCAGTCAAGAGAAAGAGC